>JALZII010000049.1 GCA_030860365.1 Actinomycetota bacterium | reverse complement strand
ATCTGTCGTCCGCCGCCGGGGGAGACGGCTCGTAAAGAGAGGTTGATTCTGCCGTGAGACCGACCGTTTCCCTACCGCATCCCCCTCTGTGGCGCGAGTCCCGGATGGCGCTCGAGGCGGCCTCGCTCGTGCGCAGCGGGGTCTGGCGCGGCGAGGGCGTGGCCGACGGCCGCGGGCAGCCCGTGCTCCTGATCCCGGGCTTCCTTGCCGGGGATGGCTCGCTCTCCATGCTCACCCACTGGCTGCGACGGACCGGCCACCACACGGGCAAGGCGGGGATCCGCTTGAACGTGGGCTGCTCGGGCCGATCGCTCGACCGGCTCGAGGGGGGCCTGGAAGAGCTCGTGGAGCGCCAGGGCCGGCCGGCGGTGATCATCGGCCAGAGCCGCGGCGGCAGCTTTGCCAAGGTGCTCGCCCAGACCCGCCCCGACCTGGTAGCGGGAATCGTGACCCTGGCCACGCCGCAGCTCGATCCGCTGGCCGTGCACCCGCTCGTGCGCCTGCAGATCGAGGCGGTGGCGCTGGGCGGCAGCCTCCGCCTCCCCCACCTCTTCAGCCGCAGCTGCATGGACGGCGAGTGCTGCGAGACCTTCTGGCAGCGTTTCGCCGCGCCGCTCCACCCGTCCATCGGCTACCTGGCGATCTTCTCCAGGAGCGACGGAATCGTGGATTGGCGGGCGTGCCTGGACCCAAGCGCCGAGCACCTCGAGATCAACTCGAGCCACTGCGGCATGGGGATGAACCCCGGCGCCTATCGCGGGATCGCCGACGCGCTCGGGCGCTTCGGGCACCAGGAAACCAGAGCTCGGCGGTCGCGGCCCGCGCGGCTCCGCGCCGTCGCCTGAGGCTCAGGCCCACCGCCCCATTTAGTTGAAGATCGCGTGTGGGACCATGGGCCGCCCGCCCCCTCAGCGAAGCTCAAGGAGAAACGCAATGGACCTAGGCATCGGACTGCCGGCCACCTCCCCGGAGCCGCCGGCGTCCAGGAGGGGGCCCCGCCCTTCTGGGTGGGCGGGTCGGTTGACGCGGCCTACCGCCGCGCCGCGCAGTACGGCCAGGGCTGGATGATGGGCGGGGGACCCCGGAGATGCTCGCGGAGGGCGCCGAGAAGACCCGGGCCCCGTTCAAGGAAGCGGGTCGCGATGAAGAGTTCGTATCGGCGCGCTCGCCTATTTCGCGCTTGGCGCCACGGCCGAGGAGGACGCCCGCAGCTATCTCGGCCACGACTACGCCTTCCTGGGCGAGTACGCCGACATGATCGTGCAGAGCGCGGCCACCGACGAGGAGACGGTCAAGGGCTACGTGGAGGCCTTCGAGCAGGCGGGGTGCGACGAGCTGATCCTTTTCCCCTGCTCACCGGACCCCGGCAGGTGCACCTCTTGGCGAACGCCGTCCTGTAGGTCCGTCCGCCGGGCGGGCGACCATGCCTCGGCATGGGCTTCGTCTCCCTCTCGGTCCGGCTGGCGCGAACGCTGCACAGCCGCTGGCTTCGGCTCGGCCCGGCCGACCGCGAGCGCCTGGCGCCACTGGCCCGCGACGCGCGGGATCGCGCCCTGGACCTCCGCGGAGCGAGCGACCGCGATCAGGCCGAGCGCGAGCTCAAGGCCGCGAACGAGAGCCTGGCCGCCGCCATCGTGGCCTCGGCGGAGGCCGACCCGGAAGTCGACGAGGCCGAGGTCCAAGGCCTGCGGGCCGACCTGCGGCGCGAGCTCGACCGTCTCGCCCGAGCCGACGTGAAGGCCTCCAGGACGACCTCCAGCCAGCCCGCGCAGTAGATCGTGCGCCGGTGCTCGGCCGACCAACGCTCGCCCCGCGCTCCGGCGGAGACGTCGTGCGGCGGTGCTCGGCCGAGATCCAAGGTGCGGTGCTCGCCCGATCAACGATCGGGCTGCGCTCCTCCCTGGGACGCCCGGCCTGCGCTCCGGCGTTAGGGTTCGGACTTGTGAAGAGCGTTGCCTGAGGCGGCGACCCTCGAGTTCCGGGGCGCCACGAAGCGCTATCCGGGACAGGAGGCACCTGCGGTCAACGAGCTGTCGCTCACGGTGCCCGCTGGGGAGATCTGCGTGCTCGTGGGCCCGTCGGGCTGCGGCAAGACCACGGCCATGCGGATGGTCAACCGCATGATCGACATCAGCAGCGGCGACATCCTGCTCGACGACCGCAGCGTGACCGACCGCGAGCCCGCCGAGCTGCGTCGCGAGATCGGCTACGCCATCCAGCAGATCGGTCTTTTCCCACATCTCACGGTGGGCGACAACATCGCCACTGTGCCGCGCCTGCTGGGCTGGGACAAGCAGCGCATCGGCGAGCGCGTGGACGAGCTGCTCAGGCTGGTCTCGCTCGATCCCGGCGAGACGAGAGACCGCTACCCCGCCCAGCTCTCGGGTGGGCAGCGCCAGCGCATCGGGGTGGCGCGCGCCCTGGCCGTCGACCCGCCGCTGATGCTCATGGACGAGCCCTTCGGCGCGATCGACCCGATCAACCGGGAGAGCCTGCAGAACGAGTTCCTGCGCCTGCAGCAGCACCTGCGCAAGACGATCGTCTTCGTGACCCACGACATCGACGAGGCGATCAAGATGGGCGACCGCATCGCGGTGCTCAAGGAGGGCGGCCATCTGGCCCAGTTCGCCACGCCGGCGGAGCTCCTGATGTACCCCGCGGACAGGTTCGTCGAGGACTTCGTGGGCGCCGACCGCGCTCTGAAGCGCCTGGCCCTGCAGCGCGTGCGCGACATAGACCTCTGGAAGGCGGCGACGGTGCGGGTGGGCGAGCCGGTGCCCGAGGCGCGGACCAAGCTCGAGGACGCCGACATCGACTACCTGCTGGTGGTGGACAACGAGGGGCGACCGCGCGGCTGGCTGAGCGAGCGCGGCTTGAGCGGCGAGCGGGTGACCGAGGAGTTCCGCTCCAAGGCCGAGCCGGTCGTGGAGATGGACGACGTGCTCCGCGACGCCCTGTCGGACCTGCTGGAGTCCGAGACCCGCTACGGGGCGGTCGTCGACGATGGTGGCCGGGTGCAGGGGATCCTCTCTCTCGAGGTGATCGGCCACGTGCTCCAGGCGCCTCCGGAAGAGGTCCCACACGGCGCCGACGCCTTTATCCCCGAGGACTAGCGCCACGGACTCGTGACCCTCGCGCAGATCCAGATCCAGGAGCGCGAGGGCGGCACCTGCGAGGCCAACAACGGCTTCTGCCCCGACTGGATCGCCGACAACTTCGACCGCTACGTCGACCCCTTCCTCCAGCACATCTTCCTCACCGTGACCTCGGTGGCCATCGGCTTCGTCATCGCCTTCTCGCTTGCGCTGCTGGCCCACCGCAAGCGCTGGCTGCTGCCCCCGCTCTCGGCCTCCTCGCAGGTCCTCTACGCGATCCCCAGCGTCGCGCTCTTCCTCCTGCTGCTGCCGATCACGGGGCGGGGCACCGTGACAGGCCTGGTCGCCCTCATCTCCTACACCTTGATCTTCGTCTTCGTGAACGTGACCACGGGGCTGGACGGCGTGCCCAAGGACAGCGTCGACGCGGCGCGCGGAATGGGGCTCACCGAGCGCCAGCTGCTGTGGCGCGTCGAGGTGCCGCTGGCCCTCCCCGAGATCTTCGCCGGGCTGCGCATCGCCACCACCACCACGGTGGGCCTGGCGGCGCTGGCCTTCTTCGCAGGAGCCGGAGGGCTGGGTGAGGAGATCACCCGCGACAAGGGCTTCAAGTCCAACGTGGTGGTGGCGGGAGGCCTCGCCGTACTGCTCGCGCTGGTGCTCGACCTCATGATCCTGATCGTCCAGCGCCTGATGACCCCATGGCGGAGGGCGGCGACGTGACCCCTCTCCTGGCGAGCTTCTTGAGCGAATTCGGCGGGGCGATCGAGTTCCTCTTCAAGGCTCAGCCCTCCGACCTCGACCCCGACACGAAGGTGGGGGGGGTCTCGGAGGTGCTCAGCCTCACGCTCAACCACATGGCCCTCTCGGCTGCAGCCGTGGCGATCGGGACGGCCATCGCGATCCCGGTCGGCCTCTACCTGGGCCATCGCCGAAAGGGCGAGTTCGCCGCCATCAACGCCTCCAACGTCGGCCGGGCGATCCCCACCCTCGTGCTGCTCACCGTCTTCATCGCCTATCTCGGCGTGGGCTTCGTGCCGATCATGCTCTCTCTCGCGCTGCTGGCGCTGCCGCCCGTGCTCACCAACACGTGGGTGGCCACGACGCAGGTCGAGCGGGAAACCGTGGACGCCGCGCGCGGGATGGGCATGACCGACTCGCAGATTATCCAGCGCGTGGAGCTGCCGCTCTCGCTGCCCACGATCTTCGCCGGCATCCGCGTAGCCGCGGTCAACGTGGTGGCCACCGCCACCATCGCCCCGTTGGGCAGCGTCGACTCGCTGGGCACGCCGATCATCTCGGGAAACGTCTACGGCGCCGACGGCCGGCTGGGGGCGGCCATTGCGGTGAGCGTCCTGACGCTCGCCGTGTCGGCGGCCCTCGCCGCCCTGCAGAGGGCGATCACGCCGAAGGGCCTGAAGATGGGGGCAGAGACGCCGCGCAGGCGCTTTTTGCCGATACTACGAAGGAGGGAGACCGCGACACCATGAAGGCACTCAAGACACCATTGGCGATCTTGGCGGCGATGCTGCTGGTGCTCGGCTTGGCCGCCTGCGGCAAAGACGAGAAGAAGGGCGGCGGGGGCGGAGGCGCCGAGAAGCAGAGCACGTCCGGGCCGCCTATCGAGAAGGTCCCCGGCGCCGAGTCCAAGCCCACGATCACCGTCGGCTCGAAGAACTTCACCGAGCAGTACATCCTGGGCAACATCTACGCCAACGCGCTGAAGGCCGCGGGATTCAAGGTCAAGACGTCGCTCGACCTCGGCTCCGAGGTGGTGGCCTACAAGGCGCTTAAGCAGGGCGAGATCAGCGCCTATCCCGAGTACACGGGCACCGCGCTCACCGCGTTCTTCAAGGTCCCCGTGCTGAAGGTGCCCAAGGAGCCGGCGCCCGCGTTCGAGCAGGTCAAGACCAGGCTGGCCAAGCAGCAGATCACCGCGCTCCCGACCACGCCGTTCGAGAACACCTTCCGCCTTGCGCTGAGCAAGAAGAAGGCGCAGGAGATCGGCAACCCGAAGACGACCTCAGAGCTCAAGGGGAAGACGGCCGACCTGAAGATCTCGGGCTTCCCGGAGTGCAAGAAGCGCGTCGACTGCCTGCTCGGCGTCGAGAAGACATATGGGCTGAAGTTCGGGGGCTTCGTGGCCTCCGAGGAGAAGTACGACGTGATCGAGAACGGCTCCGCCGACGTGATCTTCGGCTTCACCACCGACGGTGAGCTGACCACCGGCAAGTACGTCACGGTGGACGACGACAAGAAGCTGTTCCCGCCCTACAACGTCTCGCTGCTCATGCGCAACGAGACGTTCAAGGAGATCGGACCGGAAGGCCAGAAGGTCATCGAGGACGTGCAGAAGCCGCTCACCGAGAAGGTCATGGGCGAGCTGAACTCGCGCGTGGACCTCGACAAGCAGGAGCCGGAGAAGGTCGCGGCCGACTACCTGCGCGAGGCCGGGTTCACCAAGTGAGAGCCACGAGCGCCGGTGCTCGGCCGGCCCACCGGCGGAGAAGGCCGAGCGGCGGTGCTCGGCCGGCCAACGCCCGGCCTGCGCTCCGGCGCTAGGGCGGGGGCGAGGGCTCACCATGAGGTGGGCCCTCGCCATCCTCGCCGTGATAGTCGCCCTCGGCGCGGGCTTCGCGGCCGGCGTCCTCGTGACAGTCGAGGACGACGTCCGCGACTCCCGCGGCCGGGTGCTGAAGGCGGGGCCGGTCGACGTGCTCGACCTGCGTGTGGGCGACTGCGTAAACGGCCTGGAGGCCGGTGGGGAGTCGGTGGCCGTACAGGCCGTCCCCTGCCGCTCTCGCCACGAGGGCGAGGTCCAGGCCAGGGTGCAGCTCCCCGACGGCCCGTGGCCGGGGCGCAAGCGGGCGATCGCCCTCGCCGAGCGGCGCTGCTCGGAGAACTTCTTCTTCGCACCCTCCGAGCGCTCGTGGCGTCAGGATGACCGGGTCGTGACCTGCATAGCCCGATAGAGCCCGGGGGCCGTTGACCGACGGCGACGCCCTCCTGGCGGCCTCGCGCCGGCCCTTGGTGATCGGCGTGGGCGGCGGCGGGGACGTGGTGGGGGCGCTGGCCACCGCCGAGTCCTGCCGGCTGCTGCACGGCGTCTCGCCCGTCGTCGGAGGAGTGACGTGGGAGCGCCGGCCGATCGACCCGCGGCCCGGGCCACGGCTCCTGTCCGAGATCGTCGGCGGACGGCCGCTCGCGGGGCCGGTGCTGGCCGCCGGCCCGGGTACGCGCGTACGCGGCGACGGTCCGCTCTTCGCCGAGTCGCACATGGCCCGCTTCCTGGGCGAGGAGGTGGTGCTGGTGGACCCCAACCCCGGCCCGGCGGAGGTCGCGGACGGGCTGAGGCGGGCGATGGGGCGCCTCGAGGCCGACCTGCTGGTGGTCGTGGACGTGGGCGGCGACGCGCTGGCCCACGGCGGCGAGCCCCGCCTGGCCAGCCCTCTCTGCGACGCGCTCATGCTCGCCGCCGCGGGCCGCGTGGCGGCCAAGGGCGACCTGCCGGTGCTGGGCGGCGTCTTCGGCATGGGCTGCGACGGTGAGCTGACGCCGGCCGAGGTGCTGGAGCGCCTCGGGGAGATCGCGGCTGTCGGCGGCGCGGCGGGCATCAGGGGAGTGACCGAGCCCGTGGCCTTGCGGCTCGAGGCGGCGGTGGCCGAGGTGCCCACGGAGGCGAGCGCCCAGGCCGTCCGCGCCTTCCGCGGCGAACAGGGGACGACGACCATCCGCGGTGGGCAGCGAAGGGTGGAGCTCTCGCTGATGGCCGCCGCCACGGTGTACTTCGACGTGCCGGCGGCCCTCCGCTCCGCTGCCCGCCTGGCCGCCGCCGTGTCCGGCGCCCGCGACCTGGAGGACGCCAACGACCGCCTCAACGAGCTCGGGGTGCGAACCGAGCTGGACGCCGAGCGCGGGCCACCGCCGGTTTGACGGCGGGGCACACAGGCTGCGCGCCGCTCACGCCCTGACGGCCGAGCTGACGGGGCACCGGCCGCGCGTAGGGTCACGCCGAAGGACCGCGCGGCCGGCCGGCCTAAGGTCCGCGGACGCGACCGCGATCGGGGGAGGAGCCATGGGCGCGATGAAGTGGTGGGGCTGGGGCGAGGAGGGGGTCGCGTTCACCCACGAGGACAAGCCGGAGCTGGCGCCGTTCATCGAGCGCGTGCTCGGCCTCGACGTTCGCCGCCCCGGCACGCCCGCCATCGCGTTCGAGCAGCTCGGCGTGCCCGAGCCGAACCTGCCGGCGCAGTTGCGCTCGGCCCTCGGGCGGGCCGTGGGTGCCGACCAGCTCTCCACCGACGCCCACGACCGCGTGGTCCACGGCCGCGGCAAGAGCCTGCGCGACCTGATCCGCCAGCGCCGGGGCGACCTCGGCCGCCTGCCCGACGCGGTGGTGCGTCCGGCAGACGAGGACCAGGCGGCGGACCTCCTGCGCGCTTCGATCGACGCCGGTGCCGTGGTGATCCCGTTCGGCGGCGGCTCGAGCATCTCCGGCAGCCTCGAGGCCGAGCCTGGGGAAAGGCGACCGGTGATCTCGGTGGACATGGGCCGGCTGAACCGGGTGCTGGGAATCGACGCGACGTCGCGACTTGCGCGCGTCCAGGCGGGGGTGTTCGGGCCGGACCTCGAGCGCCAGCTCAACGCCCAGGGCTGGACCTGCGGGCACTTCCCCGACAGCTTCAACCACTCGACGCTGGGCGGCTGGATCGCCACCCGCTCCTCGGGCATGCAATCGGACCGCTACGGCGACGTGGCCGAGCTCACGCGAGGCCTGCGCGTGGTCACCCCGTCAGGCATCCTCGCGGTGCGCCCGGTGCCGAGCACCTCCACCGGACCGAGCGTGCGCGAGATGGTGCTGGGCAGCGAGGGCCGGCTCGGGATCATCACCGAGGCCACGATCCAAGTCCGCCGCGCGCCCGCCGAGCGCACGATCCTCGGCTACCTGTTCCCCGACTGGGCCGCCGGTCTGGCCGCCATGCGCGACATCGCCGCCAGCGAGGCCTCGCCCTCGGTCACGCGGATGTCCGACGCCGCAGAGACCGCGCTCTCCTTCGCCACTCAGAAGAACCCGACACTGGTCGACAAGCTCAAGTCGAGGGCGCTGCGCACCTTCCTCAGGCGCCGCGGCTTCGACCCCGCCGCCATGTGCCTCTCGTTCATCGGCTACGAGGGCAGCGGCGGCCACGTGGCCGCGCAGCGCAGGCTCACCGAGCGGATCGTCAAGCGCCATGGCGGGTTGGGCATCGGCCGGAGCCCGGGCGAGCTGTACGACCAGAAGAAGTTCGACACCCCCTACATCCGTGACTTCCTGCTCGACCGCGGGGCCCCCGCCGACGTCTCGGAGACCTCGGCCCCGTGGGGCGAGCTGCAGACCGTGTACGACAACGTGATGGCAGCAGGCCACGGCGCCTGCGACCGGCTGGGCGCGCGCTGCTATTTGATGTGCCACCTGTCGCACTCCTACCATGCGGGCGCGTGCCTGTACTTCACCTTCGCGCTCAACCCCTCGGGCCACCGCGACGCCCTGGAGGAGTACGGCGTGGTGAAGTCGGCGATCCAGCAGGCGTTCGTGGACTCCGGCGCAACGCTGTCCCACCACCACGCGGTGGGCACCGAGCACGCCCCGTGGCTCGAGCAGGACATCTCGCAGCCCGGTGTGGCGATGCTGCGCGCCCTGTTCGAGGGCACCGACCCGGGCACGAACCTCAACCCGGGGAAGATCGTCGCGAGCGACCCCGACCGGCGCGCCGGGGAAACCCTTTCGGCCCGCGAGAGTAGAGACTCCGATGGCGACGCCGGCGGAGCTGGACATAGCGTGGACGCGCAACCGGGCAGCCACCCGCCTGCGTGAGCTCCTCATCTGCGGCCTGCTGGGCCCGCTCATGGACCTGTACACGCGCCGTCGCGTGACCGGGCGCGAGCACCTGAACAGCCACGCCGGCCCGGTGGTGTTCGTGGCCAACCACAACAGCCACATGGACACGCCGGTGATGCTGCGCGCGCTCCCGGGCCGGTGGCGGCGGCGGACCGCGGTGGCGGCGGCGGCCGACTACTTCTACGCCAAGCGCCGCAACGCTCTGTCGGCTTCGCTGGTGTTCGGAACGGTGCCGCTTGACCGCAACAGCGGCGCCGGCGTGGGACCCGGCCAGACCGCCCACCTGGACCGCCTGTTCGCCGACGGCGGCAGCCTGCTGATCTTCGCCGAAGGCACGCGCTCGCGCGACGGCCGGGTCGCGCGGTTGCGCTCGGGCGCCGCGCTGGTCGCCGCCGAGCACGGCCTGCCGATCGTGCCGATCTACGTGTCGGGCACAGGCGAGGCGATGCCCCGCGGGCGCCACTGGATGGTCTTCAAGACCGGCCGCCCCGGCGCGCGCCACCCGATCGAGATCCGCTTCGGGGAGCCGATCCATCCCCGCGCGGGTGAGGCCCCCAGCGAGCTGATGGAGCGGGTGCGGCTGTTCCTGGCGGAATCGGGCGCAGCGACCGAGCCCTGCTCGGACGTGGCGGGCTCGCCCCGGCGCCAGCACGCCTAGCTGTGGCACGCGTCTTCGTGACCGGGGCCAGCGGCTTCATCGGCGGGGCGCTCGCCACCCGGCTCATCGAGCGCGGCGACGAGGTCGTCGGCCTGGCCCGCTCGGACGCGGCGGCCGAGAAGGTCGCCGCCCGCGGCGCCTCAGTGGTGCGCGGCGACGTGCTGGACGAAGAGTCGCTGACCGCCGGCATGGCCGGGTGCGACCTCGCCTACCACGTGGCGGGCATGAACTCCCACTGCCCACCGGACCCCGACCTGCTGCTGCGCGTGAACGTGGGCGGAGCAGCGGCCGCCGTCCGAGCCGCGGCGCGGGCGGGCGTCCAGCGGCTGGTGTACACCTCATCCGCTGCGTCGCTCGGGGAGCCCGAGGGCACGGTCGGCACCGAGGACTGCGCCCACCGCGGCTCTTACCTGTCGACCTACGACCGCTCCAAGCACGAGGGCGAGCACGCGGTGTTCGCGGCAGCGTGCGAGACCAGGGTCGAGGCGGTGGCGGTCAACCCGTCTTCGGTGCAGGGGCCTCCGCGCACGGGCGGGAACGGCGGCTTCATCATCGCCTACCTGAACGGCAAGCTGCCCGCGTTCGTCGACACGCAGGTGAGCGTGGCGGACATCCAGGACTGCGTGGAGGGGCATCTCCTCGCCGCTCAGCGGGGCCGCAGTGGCGAGCGCTACGTGCTCAACGGCGCCACGATCCACGCGCTCGAGGCGCTGGAGATCGTCTCCGAGCTGACCGGCGTCCGCGACCGGGTGCGAATGATCCCGGCACCGGTGGCGCGCACGACAGCAGCCGTGGCGGAGGCCGCCTACCGCCTGCGCGGCAAGACGCCCTCCCTCTGCCGGGCGCGGGTGCGCACGATCCTCCACGGCCACCGCTACGACGGGTCGCGCGCCACCCGCGAGCTCGGTCTCGAGTACACCCCGGTGGCCGACACCTTCGCCCGCACGATCACGTGGGCCGTCGCGGAGGGCCTGGTCACGCGACCGCTGCCGCGCGCTCAGCCGGCGGCAGGCAGCGACGCGGAACCCCGGGCCTCCGGGCGGAAGGCTGAGGGCGAGGGGCACCGACGGCGGCCAAGCGAGTAGCCTGCCCGTCCTCGGATTCGCATGAAGGTCTCGGTACCCAAGGAAGTCGCCGAGGGCGAACGCAGGGTCGCCCTCGTTCCCGAAGTGGCCAAGCGCCTCTCCCCCACCGGCATCGAGCTGGCTGTGGAGTCGGGCGCCGGCGAGGCGGCACACCACCCTGACAGCTCCTACGAGGAGGCTGGCGTCAGCGTGTCCGCCGACGCGGGCTTCTCCGGCGACGTGGTGGC
>JALZII010000034.1 GCA_030860365.1 Actinomycetota bacterium | reverse complement strand
GCCGAGGTGGGCGCGCGGCCCAGCTCGCGCCGGTTGACCGGGGCACAGCGCGATGCCCTCGGCGAGGTGATCGCCGCGCTGGACGCGCCCGCCCACGAGCGCGAGCCGCTGCTCCTGCACGGCGTGACCGCCAGCGGCAAGACCGAGGTCTACCTGCGCGCGGTCGAGGAGACGCTCGCCCGCGGGGGCTCGGCCATCGTCCTGGTGCCGGAGATCGCGCTGACCCCCCAGACGGCCGGACGCTTCGTGGAGCGCTTCGGAGACCGCGTGGCGGTGCTGCACTCCGCGCTCACCGCGCGCGAGCGCTACGACGAGTGGGCGCGGCTTCGCCGAGGCGACGCCCTGGTCTGCGTGGGTCCCCGCTCGGCGGTGTTCGCACCGGTCGAGAAGCTCGGGCTGATCGTGGTCGACGAGGAGCACGACCCCTCCTACAAGCAGGAGGGCGATCCCCGCTACGACGCGCGGAGGGTGGCCGAGCGCCGGGCCGCCACCGAGGGCGCGGTGCTCCTGGCCGGCACGGCCACGCCGCGGCCCGAGGCCTGGCACCGCCTGCGGCGGATCAGCCTGCCCGAGCGGGTGGACGGCCACGCGCTTCCCCCGGTGGAGGTGGTCTCCTCGCTGGAGGCCCAGGGCGCTCTGCACCCGCGCACGCGCGACGCGCTCGAGGAGGTGCGCATACGTGAGGAGAAGGCGATCGTGCTGCTGAACCGCCGCGGCTGGTCGAACTTCCTGAGCTGCCGAGCCTGTGGTCGCGCCTGGGGCTGCCCGGACTGCGACGTGACGCTGGTGCTGCACCGCTCGGCAGGCCTGGTCTCCTGCCACCACTGCGGCCACTCCGAGTCTGTGCCGAGCGCATGCCCGGACTGCGGCTCTGTGTCCATAGCCCGTCACGGGGCCGGGACAGAGCAGCTCGGCGGCGAGCTCGAGGATCTGGTGCATCCGCTGCCGGTCGTGCGTCTGGACACCGACAGCGCCGCGGCGACCGGGGTGGGGCCGCTGCTCGAGCGCTTCGAGCGCGAGCCCGCCGGCGTGCTGGTCGGCACCCAGATGGTGGCCAAGGGACACGACTTCCCCGACGTGACGCTGGGGGTGGTGCTTGACGCCGACGCCACGCTGCGCTTCCCCGACTTTCGCGCCGAGGAGCGCACCTTCGCGCTGGTGTGCCAGCTGGCGGGGCGCAGCGGACGCGGTCCGCGCGGCGGAAAGGTGATCGTGCAGGCGCTCGAGCCGGCCGCTCGTCCTCTGCGCCACGCCGCCCTCCACGACTCCGAGGGCTTTACGGCCGGCGAGCTGGAGCGCAGGCGAGCGCTGCGCTATCCGCCCTTCGGGCACCTGATCCGCGTGGTGTGCTCCTCGGCTGAGCCGGGCCCCGAGCACGCCGCGGCCGAGGCCGTGCGCGAGCGCATCGAAGGGTCGATGGAACGAGCGGTGCTCGGACCGGCGCCGCTGTTTCGCCGCCAGGGTCGTGAGCGCTCGCAGCTGGTGGTCAAGGCGGCCGAGCGCGCCCCGGCGATCGAGGCGGTGCGGCGCGCGGTGGAGGAGGTCGCGTCCGACCGCTCATACCGCGAGGCCAACTTCGCCGTCGACGTGGATCCGCAGTAGTACGCCCTCCTTCTCGCCCGTGCTCGTGCGGGAAACTGCGGACAGGGGCCAGCGCCGAGGTAACCTCAGGACATCGCCGACGAGCCGCTCGATCCCGAGGCCGACGAGCCGCTGAATCCCGAGGCCGACGAGCCCGACCAGCCGCGCCTGGACCCCGAGGTCGAGGCCCGGCGCGTGGCCGCCATGTCCGTCGTGCGCCGTCTCGGGGACCCCGTGCTGAAGAGCCGGGCCACCGAGGTCGATCGATTCGACGACTCCCTGCGTGGCCAGGTGGGCCGCATGGCGGCGATCATGTCGGACTCCCTGGGCGTGGGTCTGGCCGCGCCTCAGCTGGGAATCTCCCAGCGGGTGCTGGTCTACCGGGTGGGCCCCGATGCTCCGGTGATCGCGCTCGTCAACCCCGAGCTCGAGTGGACCAGCCGCAACAAGGAGACGCTCGAGGAGGGCTGCCTCTCCATCCCGGGGGTGGGCGTGGACGTGGAGCGCCCGGTGCACGTGCGTGTCCGAGCCCTTCAGGAGGGGGGCGAAGAGCGCCTGGTCGAGGCATCGGGGCTGGAGGCGCGGGTGATCCAGCACGAGCTGGACCACCTCGACGGCGTGCTGATCCTCGACCGCAC
>JALZII010000026.1 GCA_030860365.1 Actinomycetota bacterium | reverse complement strand
GTGCTCGGCCGGCCAACGCCCGGCCTGCGCTCCGGCCGGTACGAAGATCGGGCGGTGCTCGGCCGAGACCAATCGGTCCGGCGCTCGCGCGACCAACGCTCGGGCTGCGCTCCGGCCGAAACGCCCGGCCTGCGCTCCGGCCGACGGGGGCGGCGTCGATAGGGTCCGCCGCCGTGGCGGACCGGGCCCCGAGGACAGCGTCGTACGAGGCCGATCCCGAGCAGGTGGGACGGGTGCTGCTGCTCTACTCGGGCGGCCTGGACACGAGCGTGATGCTCAAGTGGATCCAGGACGAGTACGGGGCGGAGGTGGTGGCGCTCACCGTCGATCTCGGCCAGCCGGGCGAGGACTTCGAGGTGGTGGAGGGCAAGGCGCTTCAGCTCGGCGCACTGGAGTGCCGGGTCGTGGACGCCCGCGAGGAGTTCGCCCGCGACTACGTCGCCCCCGCCATCAAGGCCAATGCCCTCTACGGCGGCGGCTACCCGCTGTTCACCGCGCTCGGGCGGCCTCTCATCGCCAAGCTGGCCGTGGAGGCGGCCCGGGCGGGCAGCTGCGACACGATCGCGCACGGCTGCACGGGCAAGGGCAACGACCAGGTGCGCATCGAGGCCACGGTGGCCACTCTGGCGCCAGAGCTGAAGATCATCGCGCCGGTGCGCGAGTGGCGGATGGGCCGCGAGGAGGAGATCGACTACGCCCGCAGGCACGGCATCCCGGTCAAGGGCGGCACCGAGGCCCCCCCGTACTCGATCGACGACAACCTCTGGGGCCGATCGAGCGAGGGCGGCCCGATCGAGGACCTCTCAGAGCCGCCGCGCGACGATGTCTTCGAGCTGGTGACCCGGCCCGAGGAGGCGCCCGAGACCCCGCAGGACGTGGTCGTGGAGTTCGAGCGAGGGGTGCCCGTGGCCCTCGACGGCGAGCGGCTGGAGCTCGTGGCCCTGCTGGAGCGCGCCGGAGAGGTGGGTGCCCGTCACGGCGTGGGCATCGTCGACCATGTCGAGGACCGCATCGTGGGCCTCAAGGTCCGCGACCTGTACGAGGTGCCGGCCGCCGCGATCCTCCTCACCGCCCACCAGGAGCTGGAGAAGCTCGTGAGCACGATCCACCAGAACAACTTCAAGCACACACTCGACCGCCACTGGGCATACCTGGTCTATGGAGGCTTGTGGCACGAGCCGCTGCTCGCCGACCTCAACGCGTTCATGGAGAGCGTCAACGACCAGGTGACCGGCACGGTCACCATGCGGCTCTACAAGGGCAGCGCGCGGGCGGTGGCCCGCAGCTCGCCGAACGCGCTCTACGACCCCGACCTGGCCGGCTTCGGCGAGTCGGGCGGCCTGTTCAGCCAAGCGGCCAGCCCGGGGTTCATCGAGCTGTGGAGCCTGCAGTCGCGCATGGCGTACGCAGTCCGCAACCGGGGTAAGGAGGCCTCATGACAACGAAGAGCTACACGGTCCTCGGCTGGGTCGTCTGGCAGGTCGGCTCCCGGATCGCGAAGAAGAAGATGGCCGAGAACCGCGTGAAGCTAGGCGCGGTGGGCGTCGTCGCCCTCGTGCTGGTGGGCGGCATCATCGCCGCACGCGCCGGAGGCTCCGACGGCGACGGCTGACGCCTAGCCCGCCGCCCCGCGCGGCTGGGAGGGCTTCGGCTCGCGGCGAAAGCGGGTGCCGATCGTGATCAGCAGGTGGGCCACGCCGAGCGCGATGAAGAACACCGTCGGGTTGGTCTCGGCCGAGAAGCCCGCGACGAAGGGCATGGCGACCAGGAGCACGGCCAGCACGTAGTCCAGCGCCACGTGCGCGGTCAGGGGCAACGAGTTGACCAGGCTGGTGGGCCCGTCGGTGGTGGCGGCGATGGCCAGCACCACGACCCCGATCACGATCGAGATGGCCGTGGCCGCTCCGGAGTCAAACGACAAAACGATCGGGGCCGCGATGAACAGCACGCCTGCCACGTACTCGATCAGGCCGTGGACGAAGCGCGGAATGGGACCCTGGCTGAGCATCGAAGCTCAAGCCTAACCCGGGCTCGCTGGTAGCGCGAAGAACGCGTTCCCCCGGCCGCCGGAGCCGTCGGGCCCCGACCTTATGCTCGTGGCCCTCGATGACCTGCGCCCACCTCCACGTCCACTCCGAGTACTCGGTGCTCGACGGTGCCTGCCGCATCGAGGCTCTCGCCGAGCGGGCGGCGTCCTTTGGCCAGCCCGCCCTCGGCCTCACCGACCATGGGGTGATGAACGGTGCGGTCGAGCACTACAAGGCCTGCCGCAAGCACGGGATCAAGCCGATCATGGGCCTCGAGGCCTACATGGTGGACGACATCAAGACCGAGGCGGTGCGCTACGAGCGCAACCACCTCACCCTGTTGGCCTACAGCGACGCCGGCTTTCGCAACCTGGTGAAGCTCAGCTCAGCCGGCTTCCTGGAGGGCTACCGTCGCGGCAAGGCCAACGTGGACCTCGAGCTGCTGAGCAGGCACTCCGACGGCGTGATGGCCCTCAGCGGCTGCCTTCAGGGACGCCTCTGCCGCCGGCTGGTGGACGGCTCGCCCGCCGACGCCCGCGCCCACGCGGACGACCTGCTGCAGGTCTTCGGCTCCCACGACGTCTACTTCGAGCTTCAGGTCAACGGCATCGCCGAGCAGGACCGGGCCAACGAGGGGATCGCGAAGATCGCCCGCGAGGTCGGCCGCCCGGTCGTGGGCACGGCCGACGTCCATTACCTCGGCCGTGAGGACTTCGACAACCATCAGGCCCTGCTCTGCGTGCAGACCAAGTCCACCCTGCAGGCGCCGAAGATGAGCTTCGACACCAACGAGTTCTTCCTCAAGAGCTCGGACGAGATGGCGCAGGCCTTCGTCCCCTGGCCCGAGGCGCTGCCGACCTCGGTGGAGATAGCCGAACGGTGCTCGGTCGAGCTCGAGCTGGGCAAGCTGCTCATCCCGCGCTTCCCGACCCCCGACGGCGAGGAGGAAGGCGCCTACCTGCGCCTCCTGGCCGAGCAGGGCCTGCGCCGCCGCTACGGCGACCCGGTCCCCGCCGAGGCGCGGGAGCGCATGGACATGGAGCTCGGGGTCATCGGGAGCATGGGCTTCGACGCCTACTTCCTGATCGTCTGGGACTTCGTCAAGTACGCCAAGGACAACGGCATCGCCGTGGGCCCGGGCCGCGGCTCGGCGGCGGGCTCGATCGTCTCCTACGCCCTCTCGATCACCGATGTGGACCCGCTGGCCTACGACCTCCTGTTCGAGCGTTTCCTGAACGCCGAGCGCAGGTCGATGCCCGACATCGACATCGACTTCTCGGTCAAGGGCCGCGAGCGCGTGATCCGCTACGTGGCCGACAAGTACGGCCAGGAGTCTGTGGCGCAGGTCATCACCTTCGGCCGAATGTTCCCCCGCGCCGCCACGCGCGACGCGGCGCGCGTGCGCGGGTACGACTACGCGGCCGGCGACCGCATCGCCAAGCTCATTCCCGAGCCCGAGCAAGGCCGGTCGAAGAGCTTCGACGCCTACTTGGCCCAGGAGCCCGAGCTCAAGAAGGCCTACGACTCAGAGGCCCAGGCACGCGAGATCATCGATACCGCCAAGGGCCTCGAGGGCATCGTGCGCAACTCCTCGATCCACGCCGCCGCGGTGGTGATCGCGGACCGTCCACTCACCGACCTCGTGCCGCTGCAGCTGGCCGACGCCGGGATGGGGGAGAACGGCGAGAAGGCATACCGCACCGTCACCCAGTACGCGATGGGCCCGATCGAGGAGATCGGCCTGCTCAAAATGGACTTCCTGGGCCTGCGCAACCTCGACGTGATCGAGGCCGCGCTGGACATCATCGGGAAGTCCACCGGCGAGCGGCCGTCGATGGAGACGCTGCCGCTCGACGACGCCAAGACCTTTGAGATGCTCGCCCGCGGCGACTCGGTCGGGGTGTTCCAGTTCGAGTCCGACGGCATGCGCGACGCCCTGCGCAAGGTCAAGCCGACCGAGTTCGAGGATCTGGTCGCACTCGGGGCGCTCTACCGGCCCGGCGCGATGCGCCACATCGACACCTACGCGCGCAACAAGCGCAACCCCGGCGCCATCCAGTACCCAGACGAGCGCCTGCGCTCGATCACCGAGTCCTCCTATGGCGTGATCCTCTACCAGGAGCAGTCGATGCAGATCGCCAAGGAGATCGCCGGCTTCTCGGGCCCCGAGGCCGATGACCTGCGCAAGGCGATCGGCAAGAAGCTGCGCGACAAGATGGCACTGCTGAAGGATCGCTTCCTCGATGGCGCCCGTGCAACGGGAACATCGGAGCAAGTCACGCGGGAACTGTGGGCGGGCAACGAGGCGGCGGCCGACTACTCCTTTCCGAAGTCCCACGCCGCCTGTTACGGCCTGATCGCATACCGCACCGCCTGGCTGAAGGCCAATTACCCCGCCGAGTACATGGCGGCGCTGATCTCGAGCGTCATGTCGACAAAGGACAAGGTGCCCTTCTTCGTCTCGCGCTGCGAGGAGATGGGGATCGAGGTGCTTCCGCCCGACGTCGACGAGTCGGGGCACGACTTCGTGGTGAGCGCCGGCAACATCCGCTTCGGCCTCGACGCCGTGAAGAACGTGGGGGCGGCGGCGGTCGACGCAATCCTCGCGGCGCGTGGGGAGGGCGGGAGCTTCACCTCGATCTGGGACTTCTGCCGGCGGGTGGACTGCCACTGCGTCAACAAGAAGGCGATCGAGTCGCTGGTCCGCTGCGGCGCCCTGGACTCCACGGGCGCCACGCGGCGCGGGATGCTCGAGGTGCTGCCCGCCGCCCAGGGCGCGGGGACCAAGTTCCAGCAGGACGCCCAGCTGGGACAGGGCTCGATCTTCGATCTCGAGGAGCCCGCCGCGGCCGTGGCCACGCCCGCACACCAGGATCTCCCGGTTCCGCCGCTGCCCGACGATCGCAAGGAGCTCAACCTCATGGAGAAGGAAACGCTCGGGCTCTTTCTCTCCAGCCACCCGCTGAAGGAGGTCCGCGCCGCGCTGCGCGCCCGTGTGGACTGCTCGCTGGCCGAGCTCGACGCAAAGAAGGACGGCGAGTGGGTCACCGTCGGGGGCATGGTGGCCGAGGCCAAGAAGATTCGCACCCGCAAAGGCGATCCGATGATGTTCTGCACGCTCGACGACCTCGAGGGACAGGTCGAGATGATCGTCTTCAACTCCGCCCTCGAGCAGCACGAGGGCAAGCTCGACGACGACAGGGTCGTGGTGGTGCGGGCGCGGGTCGACAAGAAGGAGTCCTACGAGGTCAAGCTGGTGGCCCAGGACGTCGAGGTCTTCGAGCCCTCGCCCCAGGAGGTCGAGCGGGCAGCCGCCCAGGCGGCCGTGGCGGGGGTGCCACGCCGCCTGACCTTGCACGTGGCGCCCGGGGTCCCCGACTCGTTCATCGAAGAGCTTCGCGAAGTGGTCACGAGCTGCCCGGGCGAGCAGGAGCTGCTTCTGCGGGTGGGGGCCCGAAGCCTCCTGCTGGGCCCCGACTTCAGGGTCTCGGGCGACGGCCCCTGCCGCAGCCTGCTCGACTCGCTGCCGGGCGCCTCGCGGGTTGTCGCGTGACGGCGTGAGCGAGAGGGCGTGACGTCTGGTCCTCGCCGTGCGAAGCAAGGCCAGGTTCCCGCCGGTCCCCAGGGTCGCGCGGGCGTGACGGCTTCGGCGCGATGCTCTACGTGTCCAAGGACTTCACCGTGGGGGCGAACGCGCCGGCGGGTCAAGGCACCACTCCCTGCCCGGCGGGCACCTATCCCACCCGGCGGCGACGCCTAACCTGACCGATACCACTGGAAGGGTGATCGACGACACCCTGCTGCAGGCGCAGTTCTTCACCTTCGACACCCAGTCCGGGGGCACGCCCAACGGGTGGCGGGCGTTCACCGGCGCCAACGACTCGGCCGCCAAGGTCCTGGTGGTGGAGGCGATCTGCGCGAACGCCGGCGTGACGCCCCCGGTCATCCTTCAGAACCGTCAGCGCTCGGCCGACAGGCGAGCGTTGCCGGCACGCCGCTAGGCCCCGCGGCGGCGTCGAGGGGAGGTTCACCAGCCGCCCCGGCGGGTCTACAATCAGAGGGTGCCGCTGCCCGTCCGCGCCACCGAGCTCCACGAGTGTCGCCAGTGCTGTGCCTTCTGCGACCGGGTGGTCCACCCTTCGGGCTGCGTCGCCTCCGGCTGCTCCTACCTCTACCTCTACGACGACGAGGAGACCGGCCGGCGCTACATGGGCTGCATGAACAAGGTCTTTCGCGGCGAGATCGACGTGGAGATGTTCGAGGAGGCCCAGCGCACGCGCCACGGCTTCGGCGGGGTGAAGATGACCGGCATGCCGATCTCCACCTGCCGCCAGTCGGTGGAGCGCGCCTACGACGGCTTCGGCGAGCCCTTCGACTGCGTGAACCGCGGCTTCTTCTCGAAGCCCGTCGCCGACGACGGCGACGAGGCCTTCGACCTCCGAGACCACCTCTAGGCCCCGCGCCTGGCGGCTGCAAAGCTTCGCCTGGCTGCGTCATCGGGGCAGAGCCGTGCACAGCCGGGGGGCGCTGCCCCCCACATCCGGCCTTCAGCCGGAGCACCCCGGATTACTCCTCTTCCGTGCCAGGCTCGCTTTTCGCTCGCCAGGCACGCTCACCCGCCGACATAGCGCTCGAGTCCTGACGCTCCCCACCTCAAGTACGCTTGAGGTTCGTGCCCGAGCCGCTGACCATCGGCCAGGTGGCCGCTCGCAGCGGGGTCGCCACCTCTGCCCTGCGCTACTACGAGGACCGCGGCCTGATCGTCTCCGAGCGGACGGGCGCGGCTCATCGTCGCTATCCCCGTGCTGTGCTGAGGCGGGTTGCCTTCATCGTCTTCGCTCAGCGCGTCGGCCTGACCCTGGAGGAGATCGGCGCGGAGCTCGCCCGGCTGCCCGGCGACCGTACACCGGGGCGGGGGGACTGGGGCAAGCTCTCGCAGGGCTGGCGAGCGCGCATCGACGAGCGGATCGAGGAGCTCGAGCGTCTGCGCGACGGGCTCACGGAGTGCATCGGGTGCGGCTGTCTGTCGCTCGACCGCTGCGCGCTGGCCAACCCCGACGACCGCCTGGGCCGGCGCGGGCCCGGTCCCCGGGCCTGGGTGAGCGGCGGCTGAGACGATGAGCACGGTGGCGCGTCAGCGTCGGCGCCGGCGCCGCGCGGCCCGCCCCGAGCGGCGCAGGTCCTTCAGGCGGTCCACGTCCTCCTTCTCCGCCCCCTTCCCGGCGATGCCCGGGCCCTCGAAGACGCCCGGCAGGCCCTCGAAGCGCGGCTCAGACAGAAAGGCCGCGCAGCCGCGGGCGCCCAGCTCGCCCTCGCCCGGTGGCGCGTGGCGGTCGCGGTTGGAGCCCAGCCCCGTCCTCGAGTCGTTCACGTGCAGGCAGCGCACGCGGCCGGAGCCGACCAGCTCTTCGCAGCGGTCGACCGCTGCGGCCAGCTTGTCCGCGGTCCGGATGTCGAAGCCCGAGGCGAGCATGTGGCAGGAGTCCAGGCAGATCCCGAGCCGCTGGCGCCCGCGGCAGTGCCGGATCAGCTCCGAGAGCTCTTCGAAGGAGCGGCCGAGCGTGTCGCCCGCCCCCGCTGTGTTCTCGAGCAGCAGTGGGCACGAGCCAGACTCGTCGAGCGCCTCGCGCAGGAGCTCGGCCACGCGGGGCAGGGCCTCCTCGACCGGCTCTCCCTTGGCCGAGCCGGGGTGCAGGATCACGCCGGAGGCGCCGATGAGGTCGCCCAGGCGAAGCGTGTGGGTAAGCGAGGCGAGCGACTTGCGCCGGATCTCCCCGTCCTTTGAGGCGCAGTTGATGAGGTAGACCGCGTGGATGACCACGGCCTTGATCGGGCCGTCCTCCATGCACTCACAGAACTGCCGCACGTCGTTCTCCTTGGGTACCGTCGCCTTCCACATCCGAGGCGACTGGCCCCATATCTGCATGGCCTCGCAACCGCGCTCTGCGGCGCGCTCGTGAGTGGCCACCAGGCCCCCCGAAGACGAGATGTGAGCGCCGACTAGCATCGCGGCAAATGATTACCACCGCGGGGCATCCCGCCCCGCGGTACCGACCTAACTCTCGACATCATGTCTCGCGTAAAAGTACGCTTTGCGCCGTCGCCCACTGGGGCGCTGCACATCGGCGGGGCGCGCACGGCACTGTACAACTGGCTCCTGGCGCGAGGATCGGGTGGCTCGCTGGTGCTGCGCATCGAGGACACCGACCGCGAGCGCTCGACCCCCGAGAACGTCGAGCAGATCCTCGACGCCCTGCGCTGGCTCGAGCTCGACTGGGACGAGGGGCCCTTCTCGCAGGCCGAGCAGCTCTCGCGCCATCACGAGGCCATCGAGCGCCTGCTCGACGAGGGCCACGCCTACCGCGACGAGGGCGCGGTGCGCCTGCGCGTGGACCCTGAGGCCGAGACCGTGGTGCAGGACGTCATCCGCGGCGAGGTGCGCTTCCCGCACTCGGGGATCAAGGACTTCGTAGTCGCGCGCTCGGACGGCAGCCCCCTCTACAACCTCGCCGTCGCCGTGGACGACCTCGACATGGAGATCACCCATGTGGTCCGGGGAGAGGACCACCTCTCCAACACCCCGCGCCAGGTGATGGTGCTGACGGCACTGGGCGCCCAGGCGCCGGCCTATGCCCACCTGCCACTGCTGCTGGGCCCCGACGGCAAGAAGCTCTCCAAGCGTCACGGCGCGGCGTCGGTGCAGGAGCTGCGCGAGGCGGGCTACCTTCCCGAGGCGGTTCGCAACTACATCGCGCTGCTGGGCTGGGGGCTGGACGAGACGACCACGTTCATGTCCACCGCGCAGCTGGTTGAGAGCTTTTCGCTCGAGCGCGTGTCGAAGTCTCCCGCTGTCTTCGACGAGCAGAAGCTGCGCTGGATGAACGGCCGCTACCTGCGCGACATGGAGCCCGGCCGCCTCACGCGGATCCTCGAGGAGCGCCTCGGCCGGGAGGGGCTGGGGGAGGCCGTCGCGATCGCCCAGGAGAAGATGCAGACGCTCGAAGACTTCTGGACCCTCGCCGCCTTCCTCGTGGAGCGACAGCCCTTTGAGGACAGGGCCTGGGCGAAGGTGATGGGCGACGGCGCCGCCGGGCGCCTCGAAGCCGCCCGCGTCGCCCTGGAGGGCGCAGAGCCCTTCGACACGGTGAGGATCGAGGAGGCGCTGCGCGAGGTGGTCGACCGGATGGGGGTCAAGCCCAAGGAGGTCTTCCAGCCGGTGCGGGTGGCCATCAGCGGCACCGCGGTCTCCCCGGGCATCTTCGAATCGGTAGCGGTGCTCGGCCGCGAGGAGACCCTCGCCCGCATCGACGCGGCTCTGGGCCGCGCCCGCAGCTGAGTCGCCGCTCAACCTCGGGCGTCGACCTGCCGATACCCAGAGCGGGTTCTAGTGGAAGCTGCAATGACACACACGGTGCCGTCGGATACGTTCGGCCGGCGACACAACGAGGGGCATGGCCGGCGGCTCACCGGTGCGTTCGACGCGCTCGAGGGCTTCCCCGCGCTGGCCGAGTCGCGCAACCGGGTGCTCGCCGTGGTGCGCGACGGCAACCCGAACACCGGGGATGTCGTGGCTGCCGTGGAGTCCGACTGCGCGCTCGTGATCACCGTCCTGCGCATGGCCAACCGCCTGGCGGGCCGAAACCGCGGCAAGATAGCCGGGGTGCCCCAGGCAGTGGAGGCACTCAGCCCCGAGGGGGTCGAGGCCCTGGTCTCACGTGCTGCCACCTTCGACTTCTTCGAGCGCTCGCCCGGCTGGGACACTGCGCCCGAGCGCTTCCGTCTGCACGCCGTGGCCACCCAGTCGGCGGCCGACCGCGTGGCGCGCGTGCTCGAGTACCCCGACCGCGACGAGCTGCTGGTCTCCGCGCTCCTGCACGACGTGGGCAAGCTCGTGCTCACCCACGCCTACCCGGCCTACCCCGCCCAGATCCACGGCGAGGCCCGCACGCCCGAGGAGCGCATCAAGCGCGAGCGCCGGGAGCTGGGGGTAGACCACGCTCTGGTGGGCGGGGTGCTGGCCCGCCGGTGGGGCCTGCCCGACCGCCTGGCTGCCGCCATCGAGCGCCACCACTCCGAGGACGCCGAGGGCGAAGCGGCCCTCGTGCGCCTCGCCGACATGCTCGGCCATTACGGCCACGGCGAGAAGGTGGACCCGCGCGAGCTCCTCAAGGCGGCCCGAGCGCTGGGCCTCAGCGGCGACCAGCTGCGCTCGGTCATGTACGAGCTTCCGCAGGGCACCGGTCAGGCCAAGCGCAACATCGACCCGTGTCCCCTGTCCTCACGCGAGGTCGAGGTGCTCAAGCGCCTGGCCGAGGGGAAGGTCTACAAGCAGATCGCCCACGAGCTCGACCTCTCCACCTCCACCGTACGCACCCACCTGCACAACACCTACGCGAAGCTCGGAGCGGTGGACCGCGCCCAGGCGGTGCTGATCGCCACCGAGCGCGGCTGGCTCTAAGCCGCCCGCCAGGCAGACTGCCGCGGCGAAGCGGACGGATCGACCGTCCCAGGCGATCCGCTGCGCAGCTCTAGCTCGAGAGAGGCACCCGGACCACGAGCTTGGTGCCGCGATCGGAGCTGTCGAGCTCGAGTTCGCCGCCCACCAGCTCGGCCCGCTCGCGGATGCTCATCAGGCCGAGGTGGCCGGCTTGCGGATCGGCGAGCGGGTCGCCATCGAAGCCGCGCCCGTCGTCGGCCACGCGCAGCTCCACGCCGCCTTCGAGGGTGCGCAGGCTGATCGAGACTATCTGCGCCTCGGCGTGGCGCCCGGCGTTGACCACGGCCTCCTGGGTGATGCGAAACAGCTCGCCGGTGACCTCGGGAGGCAGCGAGATGCGCTCGATCGCCAGCCTGAGGTCGAGCCCGTAGCGGCGCCTCCAGATGGGAAGGCACCGCTCCAGCGCGGCCTCGTAGCTGGCCAGTTCGAAGGCGTAGGGGCCCAGCTCGACGAGCTCCTCACGCAGGAGGCGGACGTTTCGCGCCGTCGCTTCGCGGGCCTCTGCGAGCAGCTCGCCTGCGCGGTGGTGGTCTCCCCGCGCGAGCGCTTGACGAGCGGAGGCCAGCACCATGTCGAGCGCGATCAGCTCCTGCACCGGGCCGTCGTGGATCGCCTCCGCGACT
>JALZII010000024.1 GCA_030860365.1 Actinomycetota bacterium | reverse complement strand
ACCTCCACCACCACCGGCAGCACCATCGGCCGCTTCTTGAGGCGGTCGTAGACGAACTCCGCCAGGTCGTCGTGCAGGTGGCCCTGGATGAGGTCGATCTCCCGGATCTCCTCCTTGGCCGAGCGGGCCAGCGAGGCGTCGACGGCCCCGCGCAGCTCGTCGACCACCTCGTCACCCTCGTCGATGAAGGGCACGCCGCGGAAGATGATCTCCGGCGGCGCGACCGAGTGGCCGTCCTGTTCGGAGACCGTGGCCACGATGATGAAGATGCCGTCGGCGGAGAGCATGCGGCGGTCGCGCAGGGCGATGTCCTCGGGAGCCCCGACGTCGACTCCGTCCACGAACACCAAGCCGGCCTGCTCGCGAGAGGCGAAGCCGGCGCCGGACTCGGTGATCTCCAAAGGCAGACCGTTCTCGCCCCGAAAGACGTTGCGGGGCGGCACCCCGACGGCCCTGGCCAGGTCGGAGTGCAGGCGCAGGCGCTTGTAGTCGCCGTGCATCGGCAGCACGTAGCGCGGCTTGGTCAGGTTGACCATCAGCTTCAGCTCCTCGGCGTAGCCGTGCCCCGAGGCGTGGATGGGCGCGTCGCGGGTGGTGATCACGTCGGCGCCCAGGTGGAAGATGCGGTCGATGGTCTCGTTGACCGCCCGCTCGTTGCCGGGGATGGGGGTGGCGGAGAAGATCACCGTGTCGCCCTCGTGCAGGGAGACGTTGGGGTGGTCGCCGTGGGCCATGCGGCGCAGGGCGGAGAGCGGCTCGCCCTGGGACCCCGTGGAGATGACCACCACCTTCTCGTCGGGGAAGTCCTGGATCTCCTTGGGGCCGACGAGCATGCCCTCGGGGATCTGGATGTGCCCGAGGCTGCGCCCGATGTTGGTGTTCTTGCGCATCGAGCGGCCCACCAGCGAAACCTTGCGCCCCAGCGCCGAAGCGGCGTCCACCACCTGCTGGACGCGATGGATGTTCGAGGCGAACGAGGTCACGACTATCCGCCCGGCGCAGCGGCTGAAAGTCTCCTCCAACCGCGGCCCGACGCCCGACTCCGAGGGCGACATGCCGGCACGGTCGGCGTTGGTGGAGTCCCCGCAGAGCAGCAGCAGGCCCTCGCGGCCCAGCTCGGCCAGCCGTGAGACGTCGGCGGGCACCCCGTCGACCGGGGTCTGGTCGAACTTGTAGTCGCCGGTGAGGAGGGCGGTGCCCAGCTCGCACTTCAAGGCCACCGCGAAGGCATCGGGAATGGAGTGGGTCATCTTGACCAGCTCGACTCCGAACGGGCCCGCGTCGAAGTCCTCCCCGGCCTTCACATCGGTCACCACCACGTCGCGCAGGTGGTGCTCGTCGAGCTTGGAGCGCACCATCGCGGCGGTGAGCGGGCCGCCGTAGATGGGCGGCGTGCGGTCGAGCTGGCGCAGCACGAAGGGCAGCGCGCCCACGTGGTCCTCGTGGCCGTGGGTGAGGACGATGGCCTCGATGTCCTCGGCGCGCTCGCGCAGGTAGGTGAAGTCGGGCAGCACGAGGTCCACTCCGAGCTGGTCGGGCGTGGGGAACATCAACCCGGTGTCGACGACCACGATGCGGCCCTCGTACTCCACCACCGTCATGTTCTTGCCGATCTCGCCGAGGCCCCCGAGGGGGAGCACTCGCAGGGTGCCGTTGTTCAAACCGCGCTCAGAAGGTCCTGGCGCTCGAGCGCCTCGCGCACCACGGCCGCCTCGTCCGGGCTGAGCTCCACGTACGGGAGGCGCGGCACGCCGGCGTCGAGGCCGAGCATGCCGAGGGCGCCCTTGACTGAGCAGGCGGGCGGGGCCACCCCGAGCGCCCCGTATAGGCCGGTGAGCGAATCGTGGATCTCTCGTCGGCTACCGGGCTCGTCGATCATGCGCCTCATCTCGTGGCCGGCGAGGTGGGAGGCCACCAGGATCCCGCCGGTACCGCCAAGGCCGAGCACGTCGGGCAGCATGTCGTCGTTTCCGGCGAGCAGGGTCAAGCCCTCTATCGAGTCGAGCTGCTCGTAACGGGCCTGCTTGACAGCGACCACGTTGTCGATCTCCGCGAGCTCGCGCAGCAGGTCGTTCGGCAAGTCGATACCGCAGCGCTGCGGGATGTTGTAGACCACCACCGGGCGCTCGGTCGTCGCCGCCACGGCCTGGTAGTGAGCGACGATGCCCCGGCGGTTCGGACGGTTGTAGTAGGGCGCGACCACCAGCACGCCGTCGACGCCGATGGCATCCGCGCGCTGGGTCAGCTCGGCGCTGTGCTTGGTGTCGTTCGAGCCCGTGCCGGCGATGATCGGCGCGCCGCCGGCCTCGGCCACGGCCAGCTCCCAGAGGCGGCACTTCTCGGCGTCGCTCATCGTCGAGCCCTCCCCTGTCGTGCCGGCCACGACCAGGCCGTCGGAGCCACCTTCCTCCAGCAGGTGGTGAAGCAGGGCCACGAAGGCCCGCTCGTCGATCTCCCCGTCGGTACCGAACGGGGTGACCATCGCCGTGAGTATCCCGCCGAACGTCACGGCGAGGAGTATGCCAGCGGTTGACTTGGGTCCCGGGCCGGGCGAGCGCCTACTGAATCGGCTTGAACGGGTCCGGAGTGGGGTTGTTCTCGCCCTGGACCGGAGGGGGAGCCTCCTCCTCTGTCGTGGGCGGCTGATCGGCCGCAGGAGGGGGCGGCTCGGTGACGGGCACGGGCGGCTGATCGGCCAAGGGTGCGGCGGGCTCGAGGCCAGGAGGGGGCGCCGGTGCCGGCTGAGCGGCCTCGGGCGTCCCAGGGGCGGGCGGAGCCTGGGCTGTGGAGCCCAAGGCGGGATCGGTGGCCGGCGTGGCCGCGGCGCCCGCGGGGGGTGCCTCGGCGGGGATCGGGCGGCCGTGATCGTCGTAGCGGACGGGGGCTCCTCCACCGCCGGCCTTCTGGGCCTGCTTTTCGTTGAAGCTCTTCTGAGTCTCGTCAATCTTCTGCTGCGCCTGGTCGGCGAGCTTCTTCGCCTTGTCCATCAAGCCCACGGGTTCTCCCTTTCCTCTCTGGAAAGTGCCACGTTAGCGAAGGGGAGCGCAGCCCGAGCGTTGGTCGGGCGAGCACCGCTCGCTCAACGGTTTTACCGAAGTTGGTACCGCGTAATATTGCTGTCCTGGATGTCCCCAGAACGCGACTACGGCCACCGCAGCACCGTGCTGAAGCTGGGCGTGGTCGCCAAGCAGCGCGTCGAGATGGCGGGCGACGTGGGCGTGGGCCTTCGGCGCGACGTCAAGGACGTGCTCGGCCGCGGCCTGGTCCGCTCCGGGCAGCTCGACGTCGCCGTCGTGCTCGTGGAGTCGCTCGAGGAGGCAGAGACCGCCTTTGGCCGCTACCGCCCTCGGCTACGGGACACCGGCTGCCTGTGGATCATCACCCGAAAGCGCGGCCACGAGAGCTACCTCGGCCAGATGACGCTCGTACCTCACGGAAAGCGCCACGGCCTCATCGACAACAAGACCTGCTCGATCGACGACGAGCGCTCGGGCATCCGCTTCGTGATTCCGCGCGCACAGCGCAAGCCCGCCCGCGAAGCCGCGGCGTAGCGGGCGCACCCCGAAGGCCGCGGCGACTACGCGAAGTCGGCTGACGGCGAGCGACGGGCGCGGGCGGGGCGAATCGCCTGCCCTTACAGCAGGCTCTCGAGGCCCACCGTCAGCCGCTGGTCAAGGGACCCGACCCGCCTGACCGCCAAGAGCACGCCGGGCATGAACGACTCGCGCGAGATGGTGTCGTGGCGGATCGACAGCGTCTGCCCGACGCCGCCGAAGACCACCTCCTGGTGGGCCACCAGCCCCGGCAGGCGGACCGAGTGGATCGGCTGGTGCACGTTGCCGCCCGCCTCGGCTATCAGCTCGGCGGTGCGGATGGCGGTGCCTGACGGCGCGTCGAGCTTGCGGTCGTGGTGGAGCTCGACGATCTCGCACTCGGGCATGTGCCGAGCGGCGAGCCTCGCGGCCTGCATCATCAGCACCGCGCCGATGGCGAAGTTGGGCGCGTAGAAGAGGTTGGCCGAGCCCACGCCGTCGAGCTCGGCCAGCTCGGCTCCGGTGGTGCCGATCACGCAGTGCACGCCGGCCTCCAGGCACTGGCGGGCGTTGGCCGGCGCTGACTGCGGGGTCGTGAAGTCGACGACCACCTCGGCCTCGTCGAGCACGTCCGCCACCGCGGTCCCCAGCGCCGGATCGGCGCGGCCCGACAGGTGCAGGTCCTCGGCGCCCTCGACCGCGGCGCACACGGTCTCTCCCATGCGCCCCGCCGCGCCGGAGACCGCAACAGAGATCACGCGACGGCGGCCAGCTCTTCGCTCACTCCCCCCAGAGCGGAGCGGAAGGTGTCCTCCTCGGTGCCCACGCCGGCGACCGACATGCGCTCGGGTGCGTAGAGCTCGCACGCCAGCGCGGTCACGTCGTCGGCGCTCACTGCGTCGATGGCCGCGAGCAGGTCGTCGAGGCTCAGTATCGGCACGTCCATCAACAGCGCGCTGCCCAGGCGGTTCATCCGGGCGAGCGTGGACTCCATGGAGAGCACCGTGCGGCCCTTGACGTTCTCCTTGGCCCGCTCCAGCTCCTCGGCCCGCACGTCCTCGGCCTGCAGGAGGCGAAGCTGGTCGCCGATTACTCCCAGCGCCTCACCCACGTTGTCGGGGCGGGTGCCCACGTAGACGCCCACCTGGCCCGTGTCGGCGAAGTGGCTGGCGTAGGAGTAGACGGCGTAGGCCAGGCCGCGCTTCTCGCGCACCTCCTGGAACAGGCGGGACGAGCTCGAGCCTCCCAGCAGCGTGTCGAGCACGCGCAGGATGAAGCGCCGATCGTCGTCGCGCGGAAGGCCGGGCGCGCCCAGGGCCAGGTGGTACTGCTCGGTCTCCTTGACGTGGAAGCGGACGGCCGGCGCGGCCGTATCGGGGGCGACTGCACCGTTCGGGCGCTCGGAGCGCGAGCCGTCCCCGCCGAGTAGGCGCTCCGCCTGCTCCACAACTCGCTCGTGCTCGAGGTTTCCGGCGGCGGCGAGCACCAGATTCGAGCCCACGTAACGGGAGTCGTGGTAGGCGCTGATGTCGGGGACCGGCACCGAGCGGATGACATCTACGCTTCCGATTATCGGTCGGCCGAGCGGGTGCGCGCCGAAGACAGCCTCCGCAAGCACGTCGTGCACCTTGTCCGAGGGCTCGTCCTCGTACATGGCGATCTCCTCGATCACCACCTGGCGCTCGGAGTCCACGTCGCGATAGGCAGGGGCCAGCATCATGTCGGCGATCACCTCGAGCGCGCGCTCGGAATGGCGGTCCAGCGAGCGCGCGTACACCGAGGTGGTCTCCTTGCTCGTGCCGGCGTTCACCTCCGCGCCCATAGCGTCGAAGATCTGGTCGATCTCCTCGGAGCTGAAGCGCTCCGTGCCCTTGAACAGCAGGTGCTCGAGGAAGTGCGAGATCCCTGCCTGCTCGGGTATCTCGTCGCGGCTGCCGGTCCGGACCCAGAGGCCGATCGCCACCGAGCGCACGGACGGCATGCGCTCGGTGATCACGCGAAGGCCCGAGGGCAGCTCTGCGATCTGGTGGGTCTGAGGGGCTTCCGCCACTCGATCAGTCGCGGCGATCGCGGCGTCCGCCGCCGCCTCCGTTGCCGCGGTCCCGACCGCCGCCTCCGCCACCGCGCGGGCCCTTGTCGCCGGTGCCCACCGAGGCGAGCTCCTCGGCGGACTTGCCCGCTACGTCGGGGTCCTCGGCCAAGCGCAGGCCGACGCGGCCACGCTCCTTGTCGACCTCGACGACCTTGACGTCGATCTCGTCACCGCGGTTGAGCACGTCCTCAACGCTGTCCACCCGGGAGCCGGGGGAGACATTGGAGATGTGCAGCAGGCCGTCGGTGCCCTTGGCCAGCTCGACGAAGGCGCCGAAGGTCGTCGTCTTGACGACCTTGCCGGTGAACTCGTCGCCGACCTCGACCTCCTTGGTCATCTGGCGGATCCGGTCGATGAGGGCGTCGCCCTGCTCGCCGCTGACCGCGAACACGCGGACGATGCCGTCGTCGTCGACGTCGATCGTGGCCTCGAACTCCTCGGACATGGCACGGATGGTCTCGCCGCCCTTGCCGATGATCATCCCGATCTTCTCGGTGTCGATCTGGATCTGGCCGATGCTCGGCGCGTGGCGCGAGAGCTCGGGCCGCGGTCCCTCGATGGCGCCGGCCATCTCACCGAGGATGTGGGTGCGCCCCTCCTTGGCCTGCGTCAGCGCGTCGCGCAGGATGTCGAAGGTCACGCCGGTGATCTTGATGTCCATCTGCAGGGCGGTGATGCCCTTCTCGGTGCCGGCGACCTTGAAGTCCATGTCGCCCAGGTGGTCTTCGACCCCGGCGATGTCGGACAGGACGATGTAGTCGTCGCCCTCCTTGATCAGGCCCATGGCGATGCCCGCCACCGGCGCCTTGATCTGCACCCCGGCGTCCATCAGCGCGAGGCTCGAGCCGCACACCGAGGCCATGGAGCTCGAGCCGTTGGACTCGAAGATGTCGGAGACCACGCGGATCGAGTAGGGGAACTCCTCGGGATCCGGGACCACCGGCACCAGGGCGCGCTCGGCAAGGGCGCCGTGGCCGATGTCGCGGCGCTTGGGGCCGCGCATGAAGCCCGCCTCCCCGACCGAGAAGGGGGGGAAGTTGTAGTGGTGCCAGTAGCGCTTGGTGGTCTCGAGGCCGAGCGTGTCCAGGCGCATCTCGTCGCGCGTGGTGCCCAGCGCCGCGACCGAGAAGGCCTGCGTCTGGCCGCGGGTGAACACGGCCGAGCCGTGCGTGCGCGGGGCCACGCCCACCTCGATCCAGATCTCGCGGACCTCGTCGGCGCCCCGGCCGTCGGGACGCTTCTTGTCCACGGCGATGCGCTGGCGAATGGTGTCCTTTTCGAGCTTGTCGAAGGCCATCTGCACCGCGGCGCGGCGGTCTTTGTCGTCCTCGCCGGGGGCGAGGGCCTCGAGGGCCTCCTCCTCGACGCGCTTGGTGGCGTCCTGGCGCTCGAGCTTGTCCTCGACCTGGGTGGCGGCGGTCAGGGCGTCGCCGAAGCGCTGCTTGAACTCGCCCATCACCGACTCGTCCACCTTGGGCGGCTCGATGACCGTCTTCTGCTTGCCGGCCTTCTCGCGCAGCTCGTTCTGGGCCCGGCAGAGCTTCTTGATCTCGCCGTGGGCGATGTCCAGCGCGTCGAGGATCTCCGCCTCGGAGATCTCGTTGGCGCCGGCCTCCACCATGAGGATGGCCTCCTCGGTGCCCGCGACCACCAGGTCGAGCGGGCTCTGCAGCTGCCACTCCTCGTCGGGGTTGACCAGGATGTCGCCGTCCTCGGAGAGGCCGATGCGCACGGCGCCCACCGGCACGGGGAACGGGATGTCGGACACGGCCAGCGCGGCGCTCGCCGCGTTCATGGCCAGCATGTCGTAGGAGTGCTGGTGGTCGATCGACATGGGGATCGCCACCAATTGGGTCTCCCGGTGCCAGCCCTTGGGAAAGAGCGGGCGCAGCGGGCGGTCGATCATGCGCGCGGTGAGCGTGGCCTTCTCTCCGGCCCGGCCCTCGCGACGGAAGAACGAGCCGGGGATCTTGCCCGCGGCGTACATGCGCTCCTCTACGTCGACGGTGAGCGGGAGGAAGTCGACGTCGCGCTCGTTGCCGGCGGTCGCCGTGCCGAGGACCATTGTGTCCCCGGCCTGGATGACGACCGCGCCGCTCGCCTGCTTGGCGAGCTTGCCGGTCTCGAGAGTGATCTCGGTACCGCCGATCTCGACGGAGACGCGGGTTGCTTCAGGCTTCATGTGCTTCCTTTCGGCCGCCTCCGGTTGGCGGCTGCTTGTCTTATGGCTCTCCGGTAAGGGGTCGGGGCGACGATAGCAGTGGGTCCTCGGGCACCTCGCGGTGCATCCGGCCGTCGATGAACAGCGCCGGCGTGCCGGTCACCCCGGCGCGGATCCCGCTCCTGAAGTCGCGCTCGACCCTCTCGGCGACCTCCGCGGAACGGCGGTCGGCCTCGAAGCGATCGAGGTCGAGGCCAAACGTCTTCGCACGCTGCCAGAGGTGCGGGTCGTCGAGGTGGGCCTGGTCTTCGAGCAGCGAGTCGTGCATCTCCCAGAAGCGCCCCTGACGGGCCGCCGCCTCGGCGGCGTGCGCGAGGGCCCTGGCCCGTGGGTGCTTGGACTTCACCGGGAAGTGGCGAAACAGCCTGGTGACCGCCAAGTCGCGAAGGCGCAGGTGCGCGAGCGCGCAGTGATGGCACTCGAAGTCGGCGTACTCCACCACCAACGGACCCTCGCCGCGCAGGTGGTCTTCGGGCCCCGGCTCAGGCGGCTTGGCGCTGGTCCAGGGCGTCGAAGATGAGGTTGGCACCGGGGATCTCCAGCGGCGATGGGGACTGGTGGGACCACTCGACGATGCCCTCGGGCCCGATCATCACCAGCGCGCGGGCGCTGACGCCGTAGTCGTCGACCCACAGGCCGTAGGCCTTGGCGACCTCGCCCTTGGGGTGGAAGTCGGCGAGGAGGGGAATCGACAGTCCGAGGTGGTCCTGGAATGCCTTGTGGGCCCACGCGGAATCCACCGACACGCCAAGCAGCTTCACGCCCCGCTCCTCGAGTTCCCCCAGCACCTCCTGGTACACGTTCAGCTGGTCGGTGCAGACGGGCGAGAAGTCGGACGGGTAGAACACAAGCACGGTGCGCTGCCCCGCGAGATCGGCCAGCGCCACCTCGTTGCCGTCCTGGTCGGGGAGCTTGAAGTCAGGCGCCTGTACGCCCGCCTCGATCATCGCCTGCCCTAGCTCGGGCGCGCAAGCCGGGCATTGGCCGGCAGAACACCGCCGGTCGGTTTCCTCACCGCCGGAGGCCGAGCTCGGCGATGAGCGCGCGGTAACGATCGATGTCGGTCCGCGAGAGGTATTTGAGCAGGCGGCGGCGCTTACCCACGAGCATCAGCAGGCCGCGGCGCGAATGATGGTCCTTGCGGTGCTCGCGCAGGTGCTCGGTGAGCTCGTTGATCCGGGCCGTGAGCAGGGCGACCTGGACCTCGGTGGAACCGGTGTCACCCGCGTCGCGGCCGTGCTTGGCGACGATCTCCTGCTTGGCCTCGACGGTAAGGCTCATCGGCGCGAGACGCTAGCAGGAGAAACGTGCCGAGCGGCCGTGTTCGGCCGGCCCACGCCCGGCCTGCGCTCCGGCGCTAGGGCGGCAGATCTCCCGCGCCTGATCGACGTCGCGCCACATCTGCCCGACCAGCTCGTCGACCGAGTCGAATCGCCGCTCGCCGCGCATGCGCTCCACGAACGCGACCCTCATGGTCTCGCCGTACAGGTCACCCTCGAAGTCGATCAGGTGCGACTCCACCAGAAGGCCGCGACCGGTCTCGAAGGTGGGTCTGACCCCCACGTTCACCGCGGCCGGGTAGCCGTGGGCCCAGGCGGCGTAGACGCCGTGGCCGGGCACAACCAGCCTGTCGTCGGGCACGATGTTGGCGGTCGGCATCCCCAGCTCGCGCCCGCGGCGGTCACCGCTCACCACCTCCCCCTCCAAGAGAAAGGGGCCGCCCAGGAAGCGCGCTGCCTGCTCCACTTCCCCGGCCGCGATCAGGCCTCTGATCTGGGTCGAGGAGACGCTTTCGCCCGCAGCCTCCACGAGCGGCACGACGCGTGTCTCGAACTCGTCGCGGGAGGCCAGGAACTCCGGCGTGCCCCTGGCCATCTGCCCGAAGCGAAAGTTCTCTCCCACTGATACCCGCGCGGCACCGAGCTGCCCGATCAGCACGTCCTGGACGAACTGCTCGGCGCTGCGGGAGGCGAACTCATCGTCGAAGGGGATGACCACCAGCTCCTCCACCGCGAGGCCGGCGATCAGGTCGCGCTTGATCGCGAAGGTGGTGAGCAGCTTGGGCAGAGCCTCGGGGTGGGTGACCGCCACCGGGTGGGGATCGAATGTGAGCACCGTGTCGCTGCCGCGGATGACCTCCCGGTGCCCGAGGTGCACCCCGTCGAAGGTGCCGATGGCGACGTTGCGCGGCCCGGCCTCCCCCCGGGGCAAGACAGGCAGGTCTGGCAGCGAAGTGACCTTCATGGGGCACGAAGGTTACGGTCGAGGCTGGGCGCCGCCCCCTTCCGGCAGGCTCAGCGGGGCCGGATCTCGATCTTCCAGTTGCCGACGGCGTTGACCTGGAACTTCTTGTAGTCCCCCTTGGCGAGGGCCGTCTCACCCTCCTTGGCCTGCGAGTTGACCGGCACCTGATCGGAGGAGAAGATCTGGAACACGTTTCCGTCGTTGGTCCACTCGAGCACCGAATCGGTCGGGACGGTGACCGTGCCAAGGATCTTTCCCCCGTTGCCCGAGAAGGTCTGAGTCTCCCCGTCGCTCGACGTCTCCGAGGAAGGCTCGGGCGCCTTCCTCGTCGACTCAGGTCGCCCCTCGGTCGCCTTGAGCGCGTCGCGGGCCTCGCGCAGCTTCTTCTCGGCGGCCTTGCGGCCGGCGCGCTCGTCGTCCAGCTCGGTGTTCGCCTCGCTCAGCGCGGCGGAGTCGCCGCCGCTGCGCTCGCCGCCCCCGTCCTGCAACGCCGCGCCTGCTCCGATCCCGACCACGAGCGCTGCTGCGAGCGTGGCCAAGAACGCCAGGCGCGGATGCCGAGACACCCAGCCGAAGAAGCCTCTGCCGGGGGGCGTCTGTTCGCTCACCGGAGCTCCGGTCGGATCGACCGGCGGCCCGCGATACCCGAACTCAGCGATCTCACAGCGAGCACTCTAGGCGGGGTGGAAGACCACCGTAGGGTGCAGACCGCCGCCGCGCGGCTCGCCGAGCGCCAGGACCCGGCCGTCGTGGGTCAGGCGCACCGCCTCGGCGCCCAGGGAGCGGCCCACGGGTTGCCCGTGGCGAACTCTCCGCGCCTCCGCGGCGTCGAGGGGGCGCTCGGGCAGGAAGCCCAGAGCCTCCTCGAGCGGGATGGTGTGGGCGGGATCGGCGTCCTCGAGGCGAAAGTGGCCGACGGCTGTTCGCTCGAGCTCCTCGCAGTAGGCGTCACCCAAGTCGGCCACCAGAGTCCGGACGTAGGTCCCCGAGGAGACCTCCAACTCCAGCCCGACACGGTCGCCGTCGCGCCACAGCAGCTCGAAGCGGTGCACCGTTATCGGCCGGAGGGCGGGCTCGACCTCCTCCCCCCTGCGGGCGCGCCGATACGCGCGCTCCCCGTCCACCTTCACCGCGGAGTAGGCCGGTGGCCGCTGCATCAGATCGCCGACCGGGAGATCCAGCTCCTCCGGGACCCGGCCCGTGCGAACGAGTCGGCCGTCGCGGTCGCCGGTGTCCGACGTCCAGCCCAGCCGAGCCACTGCGCGATAGGTCTTCGGCAGGGACAGGAGCCAACGCTGCGCGCGGGTGGCCCGCCCGACGAGGATCAGGAGCACGCCGGTGGCGAACGGATCCAGCGTCCCCGCGTGACCCACCCGGACCCCGCGCGGCAGCGAGTGCCGCACCGATGCCACCACGTCGTGGGACGTCTTTCCCGCCGGCTTGGCGATGACGCGGACGCCGTTCACAGCGTCGGGGCGTCGGCCGGCCGAGCACCGCCGCTCAACCCATAGCGCCGGAGCGCAGGCCGGGCGTTGGCCGGCCGAGCAC
>JALZII010000006.1 GCA_030860365.1 Actinomycetota bacterium | reverse complement strand
GTGAGTACCCGCTCGCGCTCCAATCCCGGTGGCGCCCGAGTGCTGGAGATGCCCGAGGGCCTTGCCTTCGGCGAGCGCAAGCCCTCCTGGTTCAAGGTGCGAGCGCCCGGGGGAGAGCGCTACCGCGAGCTGCGCCGCATGGTCGACGGCGAGGGCCTGAACACGGTCTGCCAGGAGGCGGCCTGCCCCAACATCGGCGAGTGCTGGTCGGCCGGCGCGGCCACCTTCATGATCCTGGGCGACACCTGCACGCGGCGCTGCGGCTTCTGCAACGTGAAGACCGGCAAGCCCACCCACGAAGATCCGCTCGAGCCGCTGCGCGTGGCCCAGTCGGTCAAGCGCATGGGCCTGCGTCACGCGGTGATCACCAGCGTGGACCGCGACGACCTCCCCGACCTCGGCGCGAGCGCCTTTGTTGGCGTGGTGCGCTCCATCCGCCGGATGGCGCCGGGCTGCAAGGTCGAGCTGCTCACGCCGGACTTCCGCGGCCAGGAGATGCCGCTGGCCCGCGTGGTCGCCGAGCGGCCGGACGTCTTCAACCACAACGTCGAGACGGTGCCGCGCCTCTACCCGCTCGCGCGCCGCGGCTCGGTCTTCCTGCGCTCGTGCCGAGTGCTGCACAACGCCAAGGAGCTGGGCGGCGACGAGGTGGCCACCAAGTCAGGGCTGATGACCGGATTGGGCGAGAGCCGCGAGGAGCTGCTGGACGCCTTCGCCATCCTGCGCGAGCACGGTGTCCAGATCCTCACCGTGGGGCAGTACCTGCGCCCCACGCGCGACCACCTGCCGGTGGCGCGCTACTGGCACCCAGAGGAGTTCGCCGACCTCGAGCGCGAGGCCTACGCCATGGGCTTCGACGCCGTGGCCGCCGGGCCGCTGGTGCGCTCGAGCTACCAGGCCGAGCAGACCCTCGAGCAGGTCGCGGCCGGGCGCTAGGTCCGTGCGGCGCGGGCTCCTCGCGTTCGCCCTCGCGCTCCTGTTCGCGATCGCGGCGGTGGTCACCGCGCTCGCCGTCGACACCCAGGAGGATGTGGCCCGGGACGGCGTCGGCTCCACGCAGACCAAGCGTTGGAAGGCGCTGAAGGGCGCTCCCTCGGCCCGGACCGAGGTCGCCGCCGCGCGCATCGGGCGCTCGATCTACGTGGTGGGCGGGTTCGAACGCAGCTCGGGCGCCACCGTCGGGACGCTGGAGCGCTACGACATCCGCCGCAACCGCTGGCGCCGACTGCGCTCTCTGCCGGTGGCGGTCAACCACCCGACGGCGATCTCCTACCGGGGAAGGCTCTACGTCCACGGCGGCTACCGCGCGCGGCGAAGCCTGGGCAGCGCCACCGCGCGGCTGTGGGCATACAGCCCGCGCCGCAACCGCTGGAGCCGGCTGCCCGCCTCCCCCTCCCCCCGCGCGGCGCACGCGCTGGGCATCGTCGGCGGGCGGCTCTACGCCGCCGGCGGGGCCAACGAGCGCGGGTCGCTGCGCACCATGGACGTCTACAGCTTTAGCCGCAGGCGCTGGTCGCGCGGGCCGAGCTTCCCCGGCCCTGCGCGCGACCACACCACCGGAGCGGGCACTGGCGGGCGCTTCTACGTGCTCGCCGGCCGCCAGGGCGCTCGCGGCAACTTCCGCGTGGCCGAGAGCTACGACCCGAGGAGGCGGCGCTGGTCCCGCCTGCCCGACATGCGCCGGGCGCGCGGCGGGCTTGCGGCCGCGGTGGTGCGCGGGCGCATCGTGGTCGTCGGCGGGGAGGACTTCACCACCGGACGGACCATCGAGCGCGTCGAGGTCTACGACCCGCGGCGGCGACGCTGGGCTGATCTGCCCGACATGCGCACCCCGCGCCACGGCCTCGGCGCAGCCGCGCTGGGCCGGCGGGCCTACGCGGTCTCGGGCGGTCCCCGGCCGGGGTTTCACTTCTCGCGCTCGATCGAGTTCCTCGATCTCCGCTAAGAGCGGCTTTTAATGGTCAGGACCGTCGTCGTGCTGACCAGCTTGGGCCTCATCGGCCTGCTCGCCTTCCTTACCCTGTCGGTGATGTTCCGGGAAGGGGTGACGCTCCTCGTCGTGGTCTCGCTCGGCCTGCTCGCGGTTCTGGGCTTCCGGGTGATCGGCGCGCTGGGCTCGCCGCCACCCGATGAGTAGGCCGCCGCAGCACGGCCCGCTCCAGGGAGGGCGGCGGCGGCGGCGGGGCGCGAAGACGCTCGCTCTGGTCCTGCTGCTTCTCGCCCCAGTCGGCGTGGGGGTCGCCGCTTACCTGACCTTCGTCCGCGACCAGCGCGGACCGGCGGTCTCCGTGGCCGTGGGCGGCCCGGCCGGGAGCTCGGCGCTGGTCTCGCGGACCCCCAAGGCGCCCGTGCCCCGAGCGGCGCCGGCCATCCGCCTGCAGGGCGTCGACGCCTTTCGCCTCCACTTCCGCCGCCAGCCCCGTGCGGCGCTGCTGTTCGACGTCGGCACGGGCGACGTGCTCTGGCGCCGCCAGGCGCTGCGGCGGCTGCCCATGGCGAGCCTGACCAAGATCATGACCGCGATCCTGGTGGCCGAGCGCACCAGGCCCCGCGAGCAGGTGCGCATCGGGCCGAGCGCCCTGAAGTACCAGGGCTCCGGGGTGGGGATCTTGCCGCGCGGGCGCAAGGTCCCCGTCGAGACGCTGATGCACGCGCTGCTGGTGGTGTCCGCCAACGACTCCGCCATCGCGCTGGCCGGCCACGTGGCGGGCAACGAGCGGCGCTTCGTGCGTTCCATGAACCGCCGGGGCCGCCGGCTCGGCCTGCGCTGCACGCACTTCTCGTCCTCTCACGGGCTCCAGCGCGGCAACCGCTCGTGCGTCGCCGACCTCGCGGTGCTCACCCGCATCGCCATGCGCAAGAAGCGCATCCGGCGCATCGCCCGAAAGCGCCAGTCGAACCTCCCTTTCCCGATCAAGGGTGGGCGGCTCGTCCTCTACTCGACCAACCCACTGCTGCGCTCGGGATACCGTGGCGCCGTCGGCCTCAAGACCGGCTACACCAACGCGGCCGGGCGCTGCCTGGTGGCGGTGGCGCGCCGCGGCGGTCGCACCCTCGGGGCGGTGCTGGTCAACTCGCCCGATCCGGGCAGGCAGGCCACCAAGATGCTCGACGTGGGCTTCCGCCGCTTCCGGTAGGGCCGCTCCTGCGATGCTGAGCGCCATGGAAGCCCACCAGACGCCTGGCGGCGGCGCGCCCCCGCCCCCCGGTTGGTACCCCGACCCGTCGCACCCCGGCGCCCAGCGCTGGTGGGACGGCACGCAGTGGACCCAGCAGGCACAGGGGCCGCAGACCTTCGCCCAGCCGGCCGTGGCTGCCGACGCCAACGCGCGCCAGTGGGCGATGTTCGCCCACCTGTCCGCCCTGCTCGCCGCTTTTCTGGGAGGCCTCACCTTCCTGGGGCCCCTGATCATCTACCTGGTCAAAAGGGAAGATCACCCCTTCGTGGCCGACCAGGCCCGCGAGGCCCTGAACTTCAACCTCTCGGTGCTGATCTACAGCATCGTGCTGGCGATCGTGTCCTTCATCCTGACGCTGATCCTGATCGGGTTTCTGCTGTTCCTCCTCTTCATCCCGCTGGCCATCGGCTGGCTCGCGTTGACGATCATGGCTGCTGTGAAGGCCAACAACGGCGAGACCTACCGCTATCCGCTCACCATTCGGATGGTCAACTGAGGGCCTCCCGGCGCCCGGGCGATTAGGAGCCCCTTCACGCACCTGGAGACGCCGGGCGCCGGCCATGGGGGTGGGCCTACCATAGTCCGACGGGGCCATAGCTCAGCTGGAAGAGCGCCTGCTTTGCAAGCAGGAGGTCGCCGGTTCGAGCCCGGCTGGCTCCACTGCCGCGACACCGCTCGTAGAGCGGAGTTAGGCCCTCGACGCATCGCCCCCGGGTCCCGTTGAGGGGGCCTGTGGAAGCGTTGTGGAAGCGGCTCGATGCAGGGGGCGATCCCTGAACGACTGTGCGGACCCAGACGGCGACGGTCGCGACGTACGCGTCCCCGGTGTCCCCTGCGTCCCTAAGACAAGAGCCTATGGTCCGGGGACATGACGATTCAGCGGATGGACAACGTTCTCATCGTTGTCG
>JALZII010000282.1 GCA_030860365.1 Actinomycetota bacterium | reverse complement strand
GATCCGATTCACCTGCACACACCAACTCTCCTGCAAACGACAGGCGTCTTGCAGGAGCGACCACTAGATGGTTGATTCCACGCCCTCACGCCACATAGGCGACCAGAGAGCGGCTCGGACGACCGAGCTGGTGGTTGAGCGAGATGCACGCCGCGAGCGCCAACAGGCGCTGAGCGATCCGCACCCGGAGGTTCTCGATCGTGCGAGCGCCGTGGCGCTCGAGGGTGAGCAGGTCCTTGCAGGTCCAAAAGACCGACTCGATGCGCTGGCGGATCGAGGACAGGTGCAAGCCGTTGTCGGGCTCGTCGGCGCGTGCGGGGCGCAGCACCCGGGCCCCGTCAAAGCCCTCGACCGCGAGCGCGAACTCAGCACCGGCGTAGCCCTTGTCGCAGACGACCGCCTCGCCCCCTCTGAGCGTCCGCTCGAGCAGCCCCAAGCCGACCTCGCGCTCGGGGCGGTCGGCACCGCAGAGCGTCGCCGCCCGCGGCGTGCCGTCGGGCGCGCAGGCCAGATGCAGGCGCATGCCCCAGAAGAAGCGCGAGTGACTGCGGCAGTAGCCATAGGCCGCGGCGTCTGCGAGCGCAGAGCGCTTGGCGGTCTCGCGCGAGCGACCGCACTCGACGGGCGTCGAGTCGAGCAGGACGACATCGTCGAGGGCGCCCGGGCTCTGCGCGGCGAAGCTGCCCGTGAGCCACTCGATCGCGTCGGAGAGCCGGCGCCGGCGCTTGTGGAAGCCAGGCTGCGCCGGCAGCTCGGGAAACAGGTGGCAGAGGCGCTTGCGGGCGACGGCGAGGAAGCGCCGGTCGCTCGGGATGCCCATGATCGCCTGGGCGACGCAGAGCGTGACGACCTCGGCGTCAGAGACGCGGCGGCGGGCATTGCCCAGTGGGGTGGGCAGGAGATCGTCCGCCGTGCAATAAACGGCGGTGCAGAGAGTGTCGAGGTCGGCGTGCACGTGGCCTCCTGGTCGACGGTGCCTTTGGACACCGCCGACTTCGGCCTCTCTGCTCTGAATCCCTTGGTCACGGTCTGCGCGGTGGAATCAATCATCTGAGATGGACGCCGCTGTCAAGCCACGGCGCTGGTCTTGGCGCGTAGGCGCTCATGGTGACGGTCCTCCTGCTGGGGCCGGGCGGCCGGCGCGACGCAAACGACAACTGGTCACTCTGAGATGCGCGGGTCGAGACCGCAGGACAGTGTCCGGTCGTGAGCTGCCTCGCACTAGGGTCGCGAGTCGGAATCGCATAGATGAAACGAGGATCCTCCGGGCAGTCGGCGCCGGTCGCCCGGCCCCAGCAGTATTCGAGTTAGGCGGCAAGGTCCTCCCGCAACGGTTGGTGGGTCATGGCCGCCCACACGAAGCCGACAAGCTCCCGGGCGACGGCGACGTTGGCGACCGTCGAGCGCTTGCCGTGAGCGGTGAGCCTGCGGTGGCGGTGGTGCAGGCGCACCTGCGCCTGCCACGCCCGAGCCGAGACCTCAGGTGGGACCTCCTTCTGAAGGCGCATGGCGAGCATCGAGCGGCGCGGTGGGTGCTGGTAGTGCCAGGCCGCCTCGACCAGCAGCCGGCGGGCGTGGCGGTTGCCGGTCTTCGTGATGTGCCCGCGGTGCTGGGAGTCGCCCGAGGAGTACTCGCTCGGGGTGAGGCCGAGGTAGCTCATCAGCTCGCGCGGGTGGCCGAAACGGCGGAAGTCGCCGATCTCGGCCAGGAGCCCGAGGGCCGTGACGAGGCCGATGCCGCGAAACGAGCAGAGCCAGCGCACCGGATCGCACCACGGCTCGGCGCTAGCCACCTGGCAGAGCTCGTGGTCGATCGCCGCGAGCTGGGCGTCGATCGCGTTGAGATGGGAGCGCATGTGGCCCAGCGCGCGGTCGGCGAGCGGGTCGGCGAGCCGCTGGCGGCGAAGCCACGCCTCGTGGCGCCTGGTCCACGCGTGCTTGCCCTCGCGGTAGATGTGGCCGTGGCGCAGCAGCGCCTTGGCGACTTGATGGCGCGCCGCCGTGCGCGCCCGACGCAGGTCGTCGCGGGCTCTCACCAGATCGCGCAGGCCCTCGTGGGCGGGCGAGGGCGGCTCCACGAACGAGAGCTCGCCGGCGCGCAAGAGCCGCACGAGGCGCTTGGCGTCGCGGCGGTCGGTCTTGACGCGGTCACCGGCTCTCACCGGCACGAGCGACGGCGCGATCACGTCGCAGGCCACGCCCATCGTCGCGAGGAGGCGAAACAGGTCGTAGCCGCACGGGCCCGCCTCGTAGGCGACGGCCAGGCCGTGCGCTCCGCCGAGGCGGCCGACGAAACGGCGGACGGCGCGCTCGGTGTTCTCGAGCCGTGTGACCTCGGGCGCACCGCCCGCCGCCGGCAGCACGCCGGCCACGAGCGAGTTCTTGTGGACGTCGAAGACGACCCAGGTCTTGACCTCGGCGGGAGCGATGGAGCTAACGTCCGGCATGGGCTGGTCCTCCTCCTTCGTATGCGGCTCTGGCCGCAGCGGTCGTTGACAGCCGCGACGCTAACCCGCGACAGATGCGAACGCCGGGGGCCAGCCCGCCTCGGCGTCCATATTGACTAGTCTCCGGAGCGTGACCTCCGACATGGACGCGCTCGCCATCGCGATGCGCACGCTCTCCATGGACGCCGTCCAGAAGGCGGAGTCGGGCCACCCCGGGACGCCGATGGCGCTTGCCCCCGTGGCCTACGGTCGGCTCGACGAGCACTTCCACGCTCCCGACGGCGTCGCCGAGCACGTGGCCGGGCGGATCGGCGAGCCCGGC
>JALZII010000257.1 GCA_030860365.1 Actinomycetota bacterium | reverse complement strand
CCGGTCAGCCGCCCGGGTCGACTTGTGTCTCGCCGGCCGCCCAGCCGATGACCTCGTCGACGAGGCGGGCGGCCGCGGGACGGTCGAGGGCTTCGTCGATCACCTCCCCGTAGCGGTACTCGACCGCCCAGGGCGCGAGTCGCCGGGCCTCCCAGACGGCCGAAGGCACCGCAACACCGGACTGTTCGAGGCGCCGCGTCAGCAGGTGGAGGTCGTGCGTCGCAGGGAAGTCCTGGCGGCGCGCTGCGAGAACCGCCTTCAGTGACTTTTCGACTGCTTGCTGGGCATGGAAGCCGATCGGCGCGTCGGCGACCTCGGCGTTGGCGTTCAGCGTCTCCATCGCGACCCTGTCCTCGTCTGCCTTGCGAAGCAGCTGCTCGGCCTGCTCGTCTTCAGGGCTCAACCAGCACCCGGCCTTCGGCGAGCGCCCGCCGCACCACCGACCCGGGACGCAGTCGACTGCGCTCGGCCTCCTCGCGCGAGACGACCAGGACGTCGACCGGCACGTCGATGGTGGCGAGCGCGTCACGCAGGCGCACCATCTCCTCGAGCTTGCTCTCGACCTTCTCCTCGATGACGAGGAAGTCGAGGTCGCTGTCGGGCGTGCCTTCGCCCCGCGCCCAGGACCCGAACAGCAGGACGCGGGCCCCCGAGCCAGCGCTGCGGGCAAGGCGGCGACCCGCCTCGACGATCAGCGCATCGTCGATCACTTCCCCAACGTACCGGGCGCTGCGGATCGTCGGCGCCGTCGCCAACGCCGGCGAGGCGGCGCGCCATGGCGGGACGGGTAGTTGGAGGAGAGAGAGAAAGGTTCCCTTTTTGGTACCGTATTGGGATGAGCAAGCAGATCGCGGTCCGACTCGACGACGACCTCGTGGAGTTCGTAGACGAGATCGTCGGCAGCGGCCAGGAGCGCAGCCGGGCGGCAGTGGTCACCCGCGCACTGAAGCGCGAGCGCCGCCGCGTCGTGGCTGCGCGCGACGCCACGATCCTCGCGCGCAGCGGCCCGGACCCCGAGCTTGCCGGCTTGGCCGAGCACGTCGCCGGTCTGCCGCTCGAGGCCTGATGCGGCCGATCCACGTCGCGCGGCTCGACAAAGCCAGGCCGGTCTTGATTCTCACCCGGGAGCTCGTCCGGCCCCATCTGAATACGGTGACCGTGGCGCCGGTCACCACCACGGTCCGCGGGCTCTCAACGGAGGTGGTGGTCGACGAGGCGAACGGGCTCGAGCAGCCCTCGGTCGTGAGCTGCGACCACGTGACCACGATCCCTACCAGCGTCCTGGGCCCGCAAATCGGCCTTCTGCTCGACTCACAAGAGCCGGACCTCGCCGGCGCGATTCAGGCTGCGTTCGATCTCAACTGACGGACCCCGGCGCCGAAGAGCCCTGATGGGGGTCATCCAACACGGATCAGATCACCGCGTGCAGCCGCCGCCCCATCGCCTTTCCCGACACGTTGAAGCGCCCACACAGCACTCCGAAGTCCCGATCCCGCTCATACTCCCGCCGCATCAGCCGCGCCGGCATCAGCAGCGCCGCGGCGAACGCATCGGCCTCGCGCTCCGGCAGCGGGCGCTCGGGGCGCTCCTCGGCCTCCGCGATCAGCCCCTGACGGCAGTAGATCGGCCCACCGTCGTCGCGGTGCATGCACCAGTGGCCCAGCTCGTGGCTGATCGTGAAGCGGCGGCGGCCCGGCCAGTCGCGGGCCTCCGCGGCGTTCACCCAGATCTCGCGGCGGTCGGGAAGCAGGAGGCCCGAGAAGTCCTGGTCGCAGGCCACCACAGGCGCGCCCTGGGCCACCTTCAGGTACTCCATCTCGCACACCAGCAGGCCGAAGTGTGAGTCGGCTATCTGATCCACCGGCACGGGCAGCGTCTTGCCGTCCCAGACGTAGTCCGGCACGCGCTCGAGCACCCTCTCCGCCCGTCGTTCGATCTCCTCCACGCTCGCCCGCGAGGCTACAACGGGTCCATCGATGCGGCTATCCGGTGGAGGGCGAGCATCGATCGCCAGCTGGG
>JALZII010000042.1 GCA_030860365.1 Actinomycetota bacterium | reverse complement strand
CCCGTCGAAGTGGACCAGGGGCTCTGCTTCCTCGAGTGCGGGCGTCGCGGTGAGCCGAGTGTGCTCGTCCGCAGGCTCCCCTGACTCATCGGCTGGGGCGGCTTCCTCGGCCGAGTCCACCTCGTCGTCCACCTCGCGGCGAGCGGGGCCGAGGGCCTCGGCCTCCTGGTCGCGCAGCTCGTTCTCGGCGGCGCCATGGCGGCGGCGAAGCTCGATGTGCTCGCGGATGGCGTCCTCGAGAACACCCATTGGCGCGAAGCCTAACGCGGTCTGCTAGCGCGGGGCGGCCAGCGAGCCGGCGCTCTCCACCCGGTTCTTGCCCGAGTGCTTGGCGCGATACAGCGCGCCGTCGGCCGCGGCGATGAGGGAGTCCTTGTCCCAAGCGGTGTCGGGCAGTGAGGCCACCCCGAAGCTGGCGGTGATCTGCAGCTCGCCCTGCCCGTCCAGGCGGGGTATCCGGAGGCCCTCGAGCGTCACGCGCATGCGCTCGGCCAGCTGAGCGGCGCCCGCGGTGTCGGTCTCCGGTGTGATCACCGCCAGCTCCTCGCCGCCGTACCGGGCGGGCTCGTCGATGTCGCGCGAGAGCTCGCGCAGCACGCGACCGACCTGCACGAGCACCTGGTCGCCCTGCTGGTGACCGAAGGCGTCGTTGACCTGCTTGAAGTTGTCGATGTCCAACATCACCAAGCCCAGAGGGCTGTCAGAGCGTCGTGAGCGCTCGATCTCGCGGTCGAGTGTGCTCTGCAGCTCGCGGAGGTTGGAGAGCCCGGTGAGCTCATCGGTGACCGCCTGGCGCTGGACGGTCTCGTGGAGGTCCGCGTTCTCGATCGAGACCGCCGCCTGCCCGGCCAGGTACTCGAACAGCTCCCGCTCCTCGCGCGTGAACTCTCTTCCGCGCGCGATGGAGATGAGCCCCACCTGCTCGCGGCCCCGGTGCGGAGCCCGAATCGGCACGGCCAGCGCGTGGGCTCCGCGGCTGCGGGCCTCAGCGGCGCGCCCGGGGATCGGCAGGGCGCCGCCGTCGCCGCGGAGTGCGACTCCCTCCGCCGCTGCCAGGGCAGCCGTGGTGCTTTCAGCCTCGCTGCCCCGCCGAAAGGCTTCGATGCGTCCATGGGCAAGCGGAAGCGCTCGGCCCCCATCGGCCTCACAGGCGTCGATCGCCGTGTCGAGCGTGAGCTCGAAGATCCCCTGGGGGTCGAGGCCGGAGGCGAACGCGGCGCCCACCCGGCGGATGGTCTCCTCGAGCTCGCGGCGGTTTCTGTCGAGCTCCTCGATCTTGGCCTCGAGCTGCTCGGACATGCTGTTGAACTCACGACCGAGGAGGGCGAACTCGTCGCCCCCGTGCGTCGGGACAGGGTGCTTGAAGTCGCCCTTGCCCAGCCGCCGGGCGGCGTCGAGGAAGCTCCCGATCTGGTCCTGCAATGCCCGCACGACGAACACCGACGAGGCCAAGGCCAGCAGCAGGAACGTCAAGATGATGCCGCCGATCAAGAGGCGGCTGTTTCCGACTGCCCCGGTGAGCTCGTCGGAGGGGTCGTAGACCGCGATGGTCACCGGCGGCCCGAGCACCTCGCGGAAGCGGTCCGTCCGTCCTCTGTAGTCCTCTCTGCCGAGCTCGAAGTCGCCGCCCCCGGCGGGCACCGAGGGGGCTCCCCCACGCGTGTCGGCCAGAAGACGGCCGCGGGTCAGGCCCACCTCGAGGCCGGTGAGCTTGTGCAGCTGGTTCGTGTAGGCGCGGGCCGGCGTGACGGAGAGGGCGAGCGTGCCCAGCCGGCGTCCCTGGCGGTCCACGAGGGGAGCTCCCGCCGCGGCGATCCCTCCCTCGCGCCCGGCGCTGAGCAGCTGCTGCGAGCCCTCGCTCCGAAAGGCCACGCGCACGACCCCGGGCAGCGAAGCCCCCCGGCGCAGGGCCGCTCGAGCGCGCGGTCCCCCGGCAGCGAGACCGTCGACGAACGACCTGTTCGCGGCGACGGCACGCAGCCCCGGCTCGGCGCGCTCGGCCGAGATGTCGTACAGCGCAAACGCCGTCCGCAGCCCGGCCGCGATGCCGGCGTCGACCTTGCCCGTCTCGCTGTCAGCGGTCAGGCGGTAGAGAACCGCCGCCACGGCCACCATGGGGACGATCACGATGATCGTGAAGAAGACGCGCAGGCGTCCGCGGAAGCTCATGTCCTTAGCCCGGAACAGTAACCCCGAAGGGCTCCACGGCGATCCAGCGCCAGGACCCCGCCGCTACCATCGAAGCCCCTCGGGGCTATAGCTCAGTTGGGAGAGCGCCTGGATCGCACCCAGGAGGTCGTCGGTTCGAGTCCGACTAGCTCCATCTCTGGAGCACGTGCCATTCCCGACAGGAGAGAGTCACGCTGGCTCCGGTCGCGAGCCTCCGGGGCAACGAAGTCGCCCGCCCTCGTAACGTGGGAGGTGGGGGCTTCATCTCTCTAATCTGCGCCTGGGACGTGCCAACGGGCGCGTGCTGCAAACGATGACTTGACCTGTCCCGGGCTCGTCGAAGCCGTGATGACCACCGATAGCCGGCCGCGCACGCCAGCCGCTGGTGGTCGGAAAGTCCACCCACAGACCGTGCTCGTGGTGGACGACGAGGACCAGATGCGGGCGGTGCTCTGCCGCCTGCTCGAGCGCGAGGGCTACGCCTGCTCGACCGCAGCCGGCCCGGTGGAGGCCCGCACGCGGCTCGACGGCGACAGCTTCGACCTACTGCTCTGCG
>JALZII010000224.1 GCA_030860365.1 Actinomycetota bacterium | reverse complement strand
GGGTGGCCGAAGCGTGGAAGGAGCAGCTGAGGGCGATGGGGGGCGGCATGCCCCTCGTGGCCGGCGAGCCGGAGGCCTACGTCGAGGGCACCGTCGGGTGGGTCGCCGACCGACCGACGCTGCAGCTCCAGGAAGGCGCGGTCCCGACGCGGCTCACCATGGTCTTTCACCAAGAGCGTGGCGAGTGGAAGCTCGTCCAGGCGCACGGGTCCCTCGGCGTGCCCAACGAGGAGCCCTCGGGCTAGCTCATCACCGGGAGGGCTCTGATCTCCGAGAGGGGTGCACCACCGGCAGGCGGTCCCCGGCGGATCGATCAGTGAGGTTCCGGCGCCGCCGCAGCAGGCCGCCACCGGGGGAGTACCCGCCCAGCTTCACGCACGGCTGGATTCGCCGGACGCTTCCGACGGCCTCTCCGACCGAGGCCAGGGCGCTGGTGGACACCATGCGGCGCAGGGGCTGGAGCGAGGCGGAGGTTGCCGAGCGGATCCTGCCCTACATGCCCCGAACGCCCCCGCCCTCCGCCGGCGGCCGAGGACGGCCCGGCTCCGGGCGGGGAATCTCGGTGCCGGCCGGAGCCTCGACCGCCTGGTTGGACCGCAATCTTCCAGCCATGGATCGGGAGGAGATCCGGTTCGTGGTGGAGGAGCTCGAAGGACGGGGGTGGCCGGCCACGGAGTTGGCGCTCGCGGTGCTGCCCCATCTGCTTCCCAAGCTTCCGCCCGCGGACGCGAGCGCCATACTCGGGGGGCTCAGCGAGCTCGGGGTGAGCGAAGAGGAGCTCGCGCGCTTCGCGCCGGGCGGTTGAGTGGGCAGGCAGCCGCCTTGGGCTGCTTGCGCCGCCCGCCCCGAGCCCCACTTGACTTGACACCGGCTAGCAGGCGTATGCTAGGTGTCCATGACACATACAGTCAAGGACACCGCCGCCCGCGTGGGGCTGCCCAGCCGCACGCTGCGCTACTACGACCGCATCGGGTTGGTCAGCCCCCCGCGGACCGCGGCCGGCTACCGCGTCTACGGGCCGGAGGACGAGGACAAGCTGCTCTTCGTTCGCCGGGCCAAGGGGCTCGGCTTCTCGCTGGAGGAGATCCGTGAGCTCATCGCTGTCGCCGAGCGGGGCTCGTCCTCGGAGGTCGCTCCCGAGGTCGACCGCCTGCTGGACGAGAAGATCGCGGCGATCGACGCGCAGGTGGTCGAGCTCGGCACGTTCCGCGAGCGCCTGGTCGCCTTCCGAGGGGGCGGGCCCAGTGGATGCGGCTGCAGCGGTCACAGCGCCTTCTGCAGCTGTTCGACCGAGTCCGCAGCCGCGAGCGACGCGACGCCTGGGGAGGACGTGAAGCGAGCCGCGCGTGGCGACCGCCCGCAGAGCCGCCCCCCGCTCTCGACTTTCGGCAGGCGACCGGCGGCTTAGGGCCTTGGGCCAGGCCTCGCCTCATACGGTCTGGACGATCTGCTCGCCGGACCGCAGTGCAAAAGCCTCGGCGATCAGCTCGTAGCTGCGCATGCGAGCCGCGTGGGAGTGGGTGACGGTCACGAGGATCACCTCGTCCGCGCCGTACTCTGCTGCGACCGCCTCCACGCCGGCGCGCACGGTGGCCGGCGAGCCGAGCACCATCCGCCGGGGCGGGACCTCAGCGGGCTCCTTCTCCTGTTCCAGGTAGCGCAGCGCGCGCTCCGCAGGCGGCACCGCGATCGGGGTCCCGCGGTGGGCCATCCGCGCGCACATCCGGGCGCTCGCTGCCAGACCCTGCGCCTCCTCGTCGTTATCCGCGCAGATGGCCGCGACAGACACCGCGACCAGCGCGGCAGGCTGGCGCGGGGAGCCCATGAAGCTCTGGCGGTAGAGGTTGGCGATCTCGGCGCCGGCCGGGTTGATGAAGTCGCCGAACGCGTAGGGGAGGCCTAGCTGTCCGGCCCAGATCGCGCTCTGGGCCGAAGAGCCGAGGAGCCACGGCTCGGGACGCCCGGGGAGCCCCGGCAGCGGGGCGAGGCCGGCGAAGCGGCTGTCCGGCGGCGGTCGATCCTCGAGGTAGGCCAGCAGCTCGGCGAGCTGGTCCGGGTAGTCCTGGGGATCGGGCACGCGCCGGTCGCGCTGAAGGGCGTGGGTGGTCACCGGGTCGGCGTCGGCGCCGCGCCCGAGGCCGAGATCGATCCGGCCACCGAACAGACCGCCCAGCACGCTGAACGTCTCCGCCACCTTGCGAGGGCTGTAGTGATGCAGCATCACGCCACCGCTGCCGACGCGCAGCGTGGTGGTGGAGGCCGCGATCGGACCGATCAAGGCCTCGGGAGCCGCCCCTGCGAGCGTCGGGGTGCCGTGGTGCTCGGCTACCCAGAAGCGGTGATAGCCGAGCCGGTCGGCCAGCCGGGCGAGCTCGAGCGTGCGCTCGAGCGCCTGGGCCCCCGTCGCTCCCTCGGCGACCGGGGATTGGTCGAGCACGCTGAGCCGCAGCGTCGGAGGCCCCCCGGCGGAGCTCTGCTGGGACGCGTGCATCGGCTTGTCCCCGAGGCTACGAGCAGCCGGGACGCTTCAGCGGATCTGCGATCCCCGCCGGCCGGACCGCTGCCCCACAGCCGGCGGCGCGCTCACTCGATCCTGCTGTTCTCCAGCTCCTCGAGCTCGGATTCGAAGGGCTCGCCGAGAGCGAGGAGAAACTCGCGCGTGGACTGCGCCTCCGCCTCGTCGATCTTCGACATCGCGAAGCCGACGTGGATCAGCACCCAGTCCCCCACGCCCACGGCATCGGGGCCCTCCATGAGCAGACCGACGTTCACGTTGCGCCGCACACCGGAGACCTCGGCCTTGGCGATGTGGTGGTGCTCGTCGACCAGCTCGACGATCTGGCCGGGGATGGCGAGGCACATATCTAAGACGGTCCTCCCGGCGGCGACTTACCGCCCGTTCGAAGTCAGGGCTGTGGCCGTAGCCTACCGCTTGGCGTGCCTGGGGCCTCCCCCTCGGCCTGCCGTACGTGTATCGTGCACTTACCGGGCTGTTTGCCTGCCCGGATTTAGGATGCGCACGCGTACAGCGGCGTCGTCAGCGGGGAAGAGGAGAGCAGATGGCTCGAAAGGGAACGGCTGGGCTTCAGAGCTCTCCGGGCGTGGCCCGGGGCGGCTCCAGCGAAGGCGTCGTGCACGTCTTCTGGCTGGCGGGGATGAGCTGCGACGGCTGCTCGGTGTCCACGCTTGGCGCGAGCAATCCCTCCATGGAGGACATGGTGATGGGAAGGATCCCCGTCCTGCCGCGGGTGGTGCTTCACCATCCGATGCTCGCGACGGATGCCGGCCAGGGCTTCATGGAGCCCTTCCGCCAGGCGGTCGAGGGAACGCTCGGCGCGCCCTACGTGATGGTCGTCGAGGGCTCGATTCCCGACGATCAGACCTTCGAGCACGCGGGCCAGTTCGCGGGCCTGGGCACCGGCGCGGACTGGCCCAGCCGGCTGCCCACCGCGCGAGCGGCCGACCAGCCGCTGCGAGTCACCGACTGGGTCTGGGCGCTGGCCCCCGGCGCTGCGGCGTCGATCGCCATCGGGACGTGCGCGACCTGGGGCGGGATCCCCGCAGCGGCCGGGAACATCACCGGCTCGATGGGACTGATGGACTACCTGGGAGTCAGCTACCGCTCCGCCCGGGGCCTTCCGGTGGTCAACGTCCCCGGCTGTGCCCCGGTTGGCGACAACTTCACCGAGACCCTGTCCGAGGTGCTCCAGTATCTGGAGGGCATCGCGCCGCTCCCCGAGTTCGACGAGCTCGGCCGCCCGGAGTGGATGTTCAACGAGACGGTGCACCGCCACTGCCCCAAGGCGGGCTACTACGAGGAGGG
>JALZII010000222.1 GCA_030860365.1 Actinomycetota bacterium | reverse complement strand
CCGCCGAGCTTGCCCGGGCGGGAGCCACGCTGGCCGCCGACCCGGCCGGCCCGCGCCGGGTCGCGATGCGGGCCCTGGGCGCGCTCGACGGCCTGATGGGCCGGACGGAACGGCGGCCGGAGCTGTGAAACTGAGGCGTGGTTGAACGCTTTCCCCGCGAGACCTGCACCGAGCACCACCGACTGGCCGCCGCAGGATCTGGAGGCGCTCGGCACGTGCCCGGTGTGCGGGAGCCCCAGCCGCGCGCTGATGCACTCCGACATGGGCGATCGCCTGTTCTCCACGCCGGGCCGATGGACCCTCTGGCGCTGCGGGGGCTGCCACTCGGCCTACCTTGACCCGCGCCCCGACCGCAGCTCGATCGGGCGGGCGTATGAGACCTACGTGACCCACGAGGCGCCCGCCGCGCCGCCGGATGCGCGAGGCCCGGTCGGGCACCTGCGCCGGGCGGTCCTCAACGGCTACCTCAACCGTCGCTTCGGCTACCGCCTGAGGCCAGCGATCGGCGCCGCCGCCGGCCTGGTGGACAGGCTGCCCTACGCCACCAGCACCGACCGCTTCGTCCGCCACCTGCACTTCCGCGGCTCATGCCCCACGGTGCTCGACTTCGGCTGCGGCAACGCGGACTTCCTGCTGCTTGCCGAGCAGCTGGGCTGGGATGCCCGCGGCGTCGACTTCGACGAGAAGGCGGTGGCGCTCGCCCGGGACGCCGGGCTGGCGGTGAACGTCGGCGGCCTCGAAGCCGCCGACCGACCCGATGGGGGCTTCGACGCGATCACACTCGGACACGTCATCGAACACCTGCACGACCCGGTGGCCTTCCTCTCCGACGCGCTCTCTGCGCTGCGGCCGGGCGGGATGATCTGGCTCGCGACCCCCAACGTCGAGTCGTTGGGCCACCGCACCTTTGGCAGCGCGTACTTCGGGCTCGACCCCCCGCGCCATCTCGTGCTCTTCAACCGTGACTCACTGGAGGACGCGCTTCGCCGGGCGGGCTTCGAGGACATCGAGCCGCTCAGGCCCGGCCCCGACGCCCGCTGGCTGTTCGGGCCCAGCCTGGCCATCGCCCGTGGCCGCGATCCCCTGACCGACCCTCCCGCCCTGCCGGCGGGACTCAGGCTCAAGCAGGCGATGGCCGAGGCGGTGTCCCGCCGCCGGCCCCGTGCGGCGGAGGAGCTGATCATGGCCGCCTGGGCGCCCCCGGGCCGGTGAGCGCATCCTCCGGTGGGAGCGTGCGCGTGGGCTTTCTGGGCCGGGTGCCTCCACCCCTGGGCGGAGCCGGACTGGAGCTGCAGATGGCGCGGACCGCGGACGCTCTCGAGCGGGCGGGTCACGAGGTGGTGCAGGTGGAGGAGGCAGGGCCAGGCGACGGCTTCGATTTGCTGCACGCTTTCGGCAGCGAGCCTGCCAACTGGCACCATCTGCGCCACTGGACGCGCAACCACGCGCCCCTGGTGGTCACCTCCGTCGTGGTGGTGAGTCCGGGACACACCGAGCTTGCGCTTTGGCTCTCAGCGCGCGTGCCGGGGGTCATGACCGGCGCACGGATGCGCCGCCAGCTGCTGTGTGAGGCCGACGCCGTCGTGGCCGGCACCGAGTACGAGCGGCGCCTGCTCAGGCGCGGCCTAGGTGTGCCGGACGAGCGGCTGGTGGTGATCGGCAACGGGGCCGACCGATGCGAGCCCGGGCCGTTGCCCGACGAGCTACCCGACCACTTCGCGCTCCTCGCCGGGGCGGTGTCGAAGCGAAAGCGCCAGGCCGAGGTGCTCGAGGCGCTCGGCGACGAGTGGCCGATCGTGGTGGCCGGAGGGTACGCCGGAGGCGTCGAGGAGCAGGCCAGGTGGGAGCGCGCTGTCGCCAAGTCCGGCGCCAGGTGGCTGGGCCACGTGGGAGACCCGGCCACCATGGCCGCGCTGCAGCGCAACGCTATCGCTGTCGTGCACCTGAGCTCGGGCGAGGTGCAGTCGCTGTCGGTACTCGAGGCGCTGGCGCAGGGGACTCCCGCAGTGCTCAGCGACATCCCCAGCCATCGCGAGCTCGAGTCGGCCTTCCCGAGCCACGTGCGGGTGGTGGCCGGGCCATCCGAGGTGCCACAGGCGCTCGGGACACTCGACGACAAGGTCGCGGGCGAGGCGCCGGCCGTGCCGGGGTGGGACGACGTGGCTGCCCAACTCACAGAGCTGTACCGGTGGCTGCTGGGGGGGCCGGCAGGCTGAGCGCGAAGGGCGATCGAGGGACCGTTACAGTCGGCCACCATGCCGGAGACCGGAACCGCCTCGGGCGACGTTGCCACGCGCGAGCTCTATCTCGACCTGCTGAAGCGGGCGGTGAGCCACACGCTCTACAGCCGCACCGACGTGGGGCCCTTGGCCGGGCGCAACCAGATCACGCGCGCGCTGCTGCGCGAGGCTGATCGGCGGGGGCTGCTCCTGCTCCGCGAGGTCGAGGATCCCGAGGGCCAGCGCGAGGAGGGGCGCGATTGGCCGCTGTTCGGGCAGACAATGATCGGCCTGAAGCGGCTCGAGAACCTGCAGTTCTGTGTGGAAGACGTGGTCGAGCGGTCCCTGCCAGGGGACCTGATCGAGACGGGCGTCTGGCGCGGCGGCGCGACCATCTTCATGCGCGGCATCCTCGCGGCGCACGGCGTTCGTGATCGCACAGTCTGGGCCGCCGACTCCTTCGAAGGCCTCCCCCGCGCCGACACCGAGCCCTACCCGGCCGATGCCGACGGAGCCCTCTGGCATTTGGAGCACCGGCTCGCGATCTCGCTCGAGGAGGTGCAGGGCAACTTCGAGCGCTACGGACTGCTGGACGACCAGGTCCGCTTCCTCAAGGGCTGGTTCAAGGACACGCTTCACACGGTGCCCGATCCCCAGTGGGCGGTGATCCGCCTCGACGGGGACATGTACGGGTCGACCATGGAAGCGCTCACCGCCCTGTATCCGAACCTCATGCCCGGCGGGTACGTGATCGTGGATGACTACTCGGCCATCGACGTCTGCCGCCGCGCCGTCGACGACTACCGCAAGCGCAACGGCATCGAGGATCCAATTCAGCAGATCGACTGGACCGGGGTGTACTGGCAGCGCTCCGCCTGAGCGAGCTCAGGCATGGGCGGCGGACAGCGGACCATACGGCTCCTGGGCGCGCTGCCCGCGGGCGGCACCGAGTTGGAGCCCGGCCGCGACCTTCTGCTGCCAGACGACCCAGCAGCCGCGGAGGCCCCGGTCGGCACGCTGCTGCACGACTGGCTGGATGCCGGAACGCGGCGGCGGACACAGGAGGACGCCGATCGCGCCATGGCGGCTTGGCGCGCCCGCAGCGACAGCGCGCTGTCGCCCGAGGGCGTCTGCCTGCCGGCCGTGTTTGCGGGGCACCTCCAAGCGGACGCCTTCCTGGCCGGGAGCCGCATTGCGGCGGCGCTCCCGGCGTTCGTCGAGGTCGAGCGGCCGAGCCGGGTCGAGCTTCACAGCGTGGACCCGGAGCTGGGGCAGGCACTCGCGGCAACGCTCGAGGGGCTCGGGGTAGCCGTTGGCGTAGGCGCCCCCGCACCGCCACCGCGCTACCCGATCGGCCTGGCCCGCTCGGCGCGGCGCAGTCGGCTGACACCGTTGCGCGAGGCAGTCGGGGTGCCTGGTCGCCCGCGCGGCAAGGCGCTCATCCAGCCCTTCCGGAACCTGTCGGGCCTCTGGGGTGTGCTGCCTGCGCGGGGCATCGAGCCGGTCCTAGATCCCTTGCTGCTTCCAACGCTGCCGCCACGCGAGCTTGCCGTCCGTCTCAGGCGCGGCGGGTTCATCGGCCACCCGGGCGCCCTCGCACGCAGTCGGTCCCGAGCGGAGCTCCGGCGCACTCTGGCGGCTGTGGCCGAGCCCTTGGGGCGGCGCGACGACCCACTGGCTGCGCTCGCGGAGCGCCGCGCGCTCGAAGTGCTGCGGCAGCTGGCGGGTGACACGATGGCGCTCGCCGGCGTCTTCCGCGCTGCCGTCGCGCGCGGGCTGCGTGCGGCGGTGGTGCCATCGGACACCGCGCCCTACGCCCGGACATTCGCGGCCGCCACACGCGAGTTGGGGGGCACGCTCGTGCGGGTGCAGCATGGCTTCTACGGCGATGTCTGGCGGGTCGACGGGGCCCTCGTCCCGTACGTGGACGGTCTCGACGCGGAGCGGGTGGCGGTGTGGGCGCCGCGCGACGCCGCACGCCTGCAAGGGATCGCCCGAGGGGAGATCTCCGTGACCGGCAATCCAGGGGCGGTCGAGTTGGGGAACATCGGGGGCGACGGGACCGCTGCTCTCGTGCTGCTGCAGAGCGCTTCACCCAGCACCCTGAGCTTCGACGTCCGGGCGTCGCGCCGGTACGTCACGGAGGCGCTTGCGGGGCTCGCCGCGGCAGGCTTCTCGGGCCCGGTTGTCTTGCGCCCCCACCCGCTGGACCCGACCGATTATGAGCAGGTGGCCGCGCGAGTACCGCAGGCGTCGGTCAGCTCGCAGGGCACCCTGGCCGGGGCTCTCGAGCGAGCCCGGCTATGCGTCGGGACCCTGTCTACGGGCACGCTCGAAGCGGTCGCATCCGGTGTGCCGACGGTCTTCCTAGACGTGACCGGCGCCGCGCTGCCGTGGCCCTTCGACGGCTCCGGCGCGCTGACCCGGGCGACCGACGGAGCGTCGCTGGCCGAGGCGCTGACGAGCGTCGATGCCGCGGTGGAGCGCTCGCGACTGGCCGCGAGGGAGGCACTCGGGGCGCGGCCCGATGCTCTCGACCGAGTGGTAGACCTCGTAGCGGACGCGGTGCGCTAGCCGGCTCGACGGCTGCCGAAGAGGAGGCGGCCGGCCACCTGCCGCATGCGCACGCTCTGGGGTGCATCCATGCACGACGCGCATGAGGCACCGGGATCGCGCACCGGGGATCGCTACATCGAC
>JALZII010000005.1 GCA_030860365.1 Actinomycetota bacterium | reverse complement strand
TCTGGCGGAGGCGGCCCCTCACGCCCATTGCGAGGGCGCGCGCATTTTGTTCGGGGTTGAGCACGTGAGTGAGAACGGGCAGGAGGCGCTGTACGAGATCGGGGCAAGCTTGCAGCTCGGGCAAGCCGCTTCTCCGTGATCCTCGGACTGATCCTCGCGGTGGGTTCGGCGGCGGCCACCAACCTCGCCTTTCTCTTCAAGCACCGCGGCGCGGTGCTCGCGCCGCCGGTCCGCGTCCGCCATCCGCTGCGCAGCGCCGCCGATCTCCTTCGCTCCACATGGTTCTTGCTCGGTTGGATCGTGGCGATCTTCGCCTTTGGTCTGCACGTCGGCGCACTCTCGCTCGCGCCACTGTCGATCGTGCAGGCGGTCCTCTCGGGTGGGCTGGTCTTTCTCGCCGTGTTCGCGGAGCGGTTCTTCGGCTTTCACCTCGGACGGCGACAATGGGTCGGCGTGACGATCACCGCGGTAGGACTGGCGGTGATCGGACTGACTGGCGGTGGCGCCGGCGACCCGCAGCGTGCCTCGCTGACCGCGCTGATCGCCGTCGAGGGCGGGATCTTTGCGGTCGTCGCCGCGCTCCTGCGGATCTCGACCCGCCGCGCCATGCAGCCTCGGGGTGAGGGACTGCTCCTTGGTGCGACTGCCGGCGCGCTGTGGGGCGTCTCCGATGTCGCGATCAAGTACCTCACCCACGCGCCAACAGGACCGCTGCTCGGGCTGCTGAGCCCCTGGGCGCTCACCGCGCTCGTCGCCGGAGTGATCGCCTTCTACGCCTCTGCCCGCAGCCTCCAGATCGGCAACGGCGTCGAGGTCATCGCGCTCACCTCGGTGGCCGCCAACCTCACCGCGATACTCGGTGGCATTCTCGTCTTCCACGAGCCGATTGGCTCGGGCGCCCTCGCCATCACTGCCCGCTTCCTCGCGTTCTGCCTCGTCATCGGCGGCGCGGCCCTCATGCCCGCCCCGATGCGTGCCACCCCCGAAGCGGTGTAGCCCGCCGGCCGCGCGACGGTCCTGTCTTCGGGGTCCGCGACGGCCCGTCTGTCCTTCAAAGGCAGTTCCGGCCCGCCCGGGCCCCGGCCGCCGCTTCCTGACCACGGCGTCCCCCAGCAGTCCGAGCAAGACGAACAGACAGACGCTCGAAACGACGTTTGGCGTAGGTCGATGACGATCACTGTGGCGAGCATGCGCCTCCAGGTGTGGGACTAGCCGATGCCCGATGATCGGCGACTTCCTCGCGATTTACATCAGGGGAGACCCTGAACCTTCAGATCGTTTGCGGTATGGCCCACCTTCGTTCGGACAGCCGGCGGCTGGCGTAGCAGATCGGCCTCGCGGTTGCACAGGGCACGACTGTCCTCGGCTGGGCGCCAAGAGGGCGTCAGACCCGCCACACCAGCTGCTCCATTCACCCGAGCCCTCACACCCGGTGCCAGTCCGTCACAGGTCCACGCGGTCTCAGTTCACGTTCGGGCAGAAGCCCTCGATCACCCGGCGGGCCACCGGGTCGACGATCTGCTGCGTGGAGTTCAGACACCGTCTGCGGGCGGTGCGCTTCGCCGCCCGGGAGACGTCGCGGCCGCTGCCGGTGCGGATGAACTGACAGGCCTCGTCGGCACCCGCCCGCGAGGCGGGGTCCTGGATGCCGGCCGCCGCTTGGCGGCAGGCGGCGACGCCGAGCCGATCGGCGGCGATGTTGTCGCTGGTGCAGCCCGCCAGCAGGGCCAGAGCGCTCAGGCAGGTGCACAGCGTGCGTCTAATCGTCACGACCGTGTCCATCCTCGTCGTCCCGCCGGACGGCGGGACGGGCGATGCGCGAGATCATGGCCATCGGGCGCGAGAGCCCGATGGCATGGGCCAGGCTCCGCGGACGCGGACGCGTGCCCCCTCGCGGGCGCGGGTAACACCCTTGACAGATACCCGGAGAGGAGAGCGAATGGAAGCCCGCACGCAGGCCGGAGAAGGGCTGGAGCAGGAGATCGAGGAGCTGCTCGACCGCGAGACCTTCGATCCGCCCGAGGAGTTCGTCCGCAACGCGCTGATCTCCGACGAGTCGGTTTACGAGGACGCGGAGCGCGATCCCGTGGCCTGGTGGGCCGAGCAGGCCAAGGCGCTGCACTGGTTCGAGGAGCCCGCCGAGAGGCTCGACGACTCCAACCCGCCCTTCTACAAGTGGTTTGCCGACGGCAAGCTCAACGCCTCCTACAACTGCCTCGACCGCCACGTGGAGGCCGGCAACGGCGACAGGGTCGCGTTCATGTGGCGCGGGGAGGAGGGTGAGGAGCGAGAGCTCACATACTCCGACCTGCTGGCCGACACCAAGCGCCTGGCCAACGCCCTGATCGACCAGGGCATCCAGAAGGGCGACGTGGTGGGGATCTACCTGCCGATGATCCCCGAGGTCGTGGTGGCGATGCTCGCCTGCGCGCGCATCGGCGCTCCCCACAACGTGGTCTTCGGTGGCTTCTCGCCCGAGTCGGTGTCCGAGCGCATGCAGTTCTCCGAGGCCAAGGCGCTCATCACCACCAACCACGCGCGGCGCAAGGGCAAGCGCGCCGAGGTCAAGTCAGAGGTCGACAAGCTCAGCGACGACATGCCCACGGTGAAGACCGTCATCGTGGTGCGCAACGTCGACGAGGACGCGCCCATGACCGCCGGGCGCGACCACTGGTACCACGATCTGCTCGAGGCCGCCGACGACGAGCACGAGGCCGAGGCGCTGGACGCCGAGCACCCGCTCTACATCCTCTACTCGTCCGGCTCGACGGCCAAGCCCAAGGGCATCCTCCACACCACCGGGGGCTACCTGACCGGCGTCGCGTGGACCACCAAGCACGTCTTCGACCTCAAGCCCGAGGAGGACGTCTTTTGGTGCTCGGCCGACGTCGGCTGGGTGACCGGGCACTCCTACATCGTCTACGGGCCGATGCTGAACGGCGCGACCTCGGTGATGTGGGAGGGCGCGCCCGACTACCCCGACAAGGACGCCTGGTGGAAGGTGGCCGCCGAGACCGGCACGACGATCTTCTACACCGCGCCCACGGCCATCCGGGCCTCGATGAAGTGGGGGCCCGAGTACCCCGAGCGCCACGACCTCTCCAAGCTGCGACTGCTTGGCACGGTGGGCGAGCCCATCAACCCCAAGGCGTGGGTCTGGTACTGGAAGGTGATCGGCGGCGAGC
>JALZII010000214.1 GCA_030860365.1 Actinomycetota bacterium | reverse complement strand
AAGACGAACAGCTCGGCCACGACGTCGGGGTCGAAGAGGATCTGGCTCTGGTAGGTCAGGACCTTGCGCCCGGTGAGTCGCTCGATCTTGTCCGTCAGGTTCTGGCTCATCTTGTTTTCGAAGGTCTGGCGAAAGTTGCGAACCAGGTCTGCCTCGTCGAAGTCGAGCATCGTGTGCTCGGCTTGCGTCAGGCCTTCGCGCATGACGATCAGCAGCAGATCGTCCATCATGTACGACTTGACGCTGACTGGGCCCAAGCCCCAGTACTGCTTTTGCATCTGGACGAACTCGTTGGAGATGCTCGCAAGCAGGCGGCCGCCCTCCTCTTTGGCCTGCGGCAAGTCGCCCTCAGACATCAGGCGCGAATCCAAGCCATCCCAAGCTAGGCCAGGCGGCCGGTGCTCGGGATGTCGTCGAGGATCGTCAGCTGATCACCTGCGCGGGTGAGCGTGAAGAGTCGGCTGACGAGCCCCTGTGGTCGTACTACGACTACGTCGAACGGTTCGGTGCGTGCCCGCTCGTTTGCCCTCAGGATCGTCATGAGGCCCCCCGAGTCGAGGAAGCTGAGACCGTGAAGGTCAAACACGACCCGCCTGGTGTGCGCCGCAGAGACGCGCTCCAGCGCAGCCTCGACGCGAGCAACGCACGCCCGGTCGAACTCCCCCATCAAACGCAGGAGCAGAGTGGTGCCCTGCTGCTCGACTCGCATGCCCAGGGGGCAGTTGCTCGATGAATAGGACAGCGGAGGGGCCGCCTGGCCCGAAGGCTCGCCGGCTGGTGAAACGCTGGGCCCCATCGGGGCTCCTCACTGGGTCCACTCCCGCCCGCAAATGAACGGTGCGTGTTCCCGTCGGGTCTCTTGGGAGCAGCGCCGTGCGCGTTGGCGGGTCTGTCCAACGACCCCTCACCTCGCCGGGCGCCACCCTCGGCGAGCGTAGCACCTGCGTGGCTAAGCTCGGTCGCCGTTGCGCAATAGGTTCGTGAACGGTCACGCTCGCCTACTGAACGCTACGCAGCACCTCCGATTGCTCCACTGTGAGGGACGTGGAGGTTCGGCCCGCGAGGACGAGCCCAGGCAGCTTGGCCTTGTAGGAGCCTCGCGACACCATTCGAGCAGCTCCGTGGCTGGCCCCGGCGGAGTCTGTGCGCAGCAGCACGTCGATGGTCTCGACGTGCTCGGTCGGCAGCTGGCCGAGCGCCGCCTCGGCCAACGCGATCTGGTCGGCTGCGGTGTTCGCGCCCGCGTTGCCCGCCCGCAGCTGGCCGCCAAGCGCCTCGCCGGTCTGGTCGAGGTAGGCCAGCAGCGGGTGGTGGCCAAAGCCGCCCTTGAAGTTCCCCGCCGCCCCCTGCTTTTTGGAGTGGCTTTCGATCAGCGTGGCTCGAGGTCGATCGTGACTCGCGCCGGCTTGAGCCCAAGCCGAGCCTCCACGCGTGGGCCCGCGCGCGGGCGTGGGCGGTGCGGATGGCCTCCAAGCGCCCCCCTGGCAGGCGATCCGATCGATCACCCGAAACGCCGTCGAGTCCGAGGCGACAGCCCCGAACAGCGGCTGCTGGTCACGCACCGCCCCCAGATCGGCGAGGCAGTCGCCACCGTCGGCGAGCATCACCGCCAGGTCGCGCACCACCCGGCCCGGGTCATGGCCCGAGCGGCGCTCGCGCATTCGGGCCAGCGCGCCCGACAGCGCGCGCGTGAGGCCCGTCTTGTCGGCAACCTGCGCCAGCAGCGCGCTGCCGGCGTGCGAGACAAGGCCCTCTCCATCCGCCGTGACTTCTACCGTGAAATCGCGGCCATCACGCTGCACCTTCAAGGTGATCCTCCCGAGCTCGGGTTCTGGGCTTCAGCAACCCGCAGAATCCCCGCTCAGGCGGACGTTTCGGCGCCCCGGCCACGGCCGGGACGCTCACCTTGGTGCACGATCCGGGCTCTAGAGGCTCAGACCCCGGCCGGTACATATGGAACACTTCCCGGTGTGAGGCAATCGCCGATCGGTTGTCGTCGCACATACGGCTCCGGGCTCCGCACACGCGACCGAGCCGGGGGAAGGTCACGCAGATGATCGACACGCTCCTCTCTCCCCTTCGGCTCCCCGAGCGCGCCCTGCAGGCCCTTGACCGCATCGTGGAGGACCTCGGCGGCCTGCGAGAGGACATGGCCGCCGAGCTGCGTCCGATGCGAAAGCACATGGCGGTGATGCGCGAGTCGACCTCCCGTCTGCCGGGAGGCATCGAGAAGATCGAGGAGTCCGTGTCCGGGCTGGGCGGAAGGCTCGACAAGGTCCACGAGGCGGTGGGCAACGTCCACGCGGATATGAGCGGCCTGAACGCTCAGGTCGAGGCGCTGGGCAAACAGCTCGCGACGATGCAGGTCACCCTCGAGGACATGAAGGTCCACGTCGAGCAGGTCATCGAGGACCTCCCCGGCGCGTCGGGGACCGGAGTGGTCTCTCGCGTGCGGGACGCCATCGGCGGAGACTCGAGCTAGCGGCTTGGGCTGGCAGCGGCGGCCTTGAGCCGCCGGAGGTAGCGCAGCCCGAGCACGAGCCCGACGACGATCACCAGCAGCAGCACCCCCAGGAGTGGCAACGCGTGGTCGGTCACGAACTGCCTGGCGCGCTTCAGGAACGCGGGCTTGCTGCGTGGCGTCACCGTCACTTCTCGCGCGTCGAGCCGGCGTCCCTGAGAGTTGAGCTGCACGGTGAGCCGGTAGACTGGCGCCGAACCGGGCAGGCGTAGCTCCACCTTCGCCTCGCCGGTCTGGCCCGGCTTCACATCGGTGGCCTCTAAGGGCCGGCGAAGGGCAACGGCACCGGCGCGTCCTCGGACCACCGGCCGGACCTCGACCTGGGCCCCCGGGGCGAATGGGACGTTGCCGGTGTTGCGAAAGCGCGCCTTGATCTCGACGTCCTCTCCCCGGTAGGCCGTGGGGGACGGCACGTCGACGAGCCGCGCGTTGCGCGTTGCCACCTGGTTGACGCCGAACAGCCGGAGGGGGCCGCGCACCGCGAGCGGCCGCCGTCCTCCGCGCAGGAGGGCTGAGACCCGGTAGTTCCCGGCGGGAAGCCGCTCCGTGATGGGGGCGGCAAGGTCGACCGTGGCCCCCGGGAGGATCCGCGGGCTCCTGAGTCGCGCGCGGGCCACGGGCCTGCCGGCGGAGTTGCGCACCAGCAAGCGTCCACTCACACGTCGGTAGGCGTTGCCCCGGTTGGTGACCGGCACCAGTACGCGCAGGCGCGCCGGCGGCGAGGACTCCGCCCGGATGGCGCCGGCCTTGAAGCTGAGCCGCCGCCGGGCCGGAGTCGGGTCGAGGAGGATGCTGGCAGTCAGCTGCAGGACGTTCCTGATCTGTTGAGGGCGCCCGCGGGCTCGCCCCGGTGTGGCCTGGAACAGCACGCCCCCGTAGAAGCTCCGGGCGGGCGGCACGCGGCGCAGGCGGGCGAGCACCGACTGGGCCTCGCCCGGTGGGAAGGTAAAGCCGCGTTGTTCGGCCGCAAGGTAGCGGCCGGCGCTGGCTCGGGCGGCGGGGTCCTCGCGTACGAACACGCCCCCGTCCCGCCGCTGGCCGAGAAGCACCGGGAACACCCGGACGCGGTAGCCCTGCCGCGTGCCGTTGGAGAGCGTGATCGGGCCGATCCCCACCGGGCCCTCGAGCACCCCCGGGAACTGGGAGGGGGAGAGGTTGATCGAGGGGGGCGGCCCCTGTGCCGCAGCGGGGACAGCGCCGGCCGAGAGCGAGACGACCGTGGCTGCCAGGGCGAGGCCATTAACGGCTATAAGGGAGGGGGCCATCACGTGTCGGAAAAGGTCGACGGGGCGCTGCAGCGCCCCGTCGAGGTGACCTTACTGTCCGGTGGGGAACTGGGTCAGTTGACCGTGTACTTGGCCGTGAGCGCGTAGGCGTCACCGGCGGAGACGTTCTCCGAGGCGCCGAGCGCCTGGCGGTAGGTCACGGTCTTCGTGCCCACCAGGGCGCCGGTGCCCACGGTTGCGTTGGTCGCGCCCAGATTGGCGAAGGTGGTGCCGTCCGGCGACCATTCCAAGGCGTTGGCGAGCGGAGTTCCCACTGCCGCCGTACCGGTGCCCGCGGTCTTGAGCATGCGACCTGAGTTCGTGGCCGCGTTGTTGTCGGCGATCGACAGCGTCCAGGACGCCTGGGTGCTCGTGACGGTGACGAGCGAGCTGGTCGTGCCCGGCGCTGCATGGCTGAGCGTCATCGCCCCCGGAGCAGCAACGGACAAGGAGAGCTCCGTGCCGACCGTGCCCGTGACGGGTGACGTCGACGTCGCGGCCTGTGAGGCCGCCGGAGCGGCCAGCGCGGCGGTCAGCGCCGCCAGTATTGCAACATGAGCTGTTTTTCCTTTTCTCACAACGTCCTCCTTGACATGGCCCCGTTTTGAGGTATCTCGGACGGCCGGCGGCTTTCCGATGTCCGTCTCCGTACCGCTGTATCGGCCGCGGGAGTCCCTGCCTTGAACGGCTGGACAAACGTTCCCTGCGCGGAGTCCATCTCGCGGCGGGCGAGGAACGCCCCCGCCTTCTGCCCCGCATCGCGGCTCTGTTCCCCTAGGAGGGGGTCTTCGAAGCGTCCGGGGAGGGCTCGGACGGCGCGCCCCCCACCAGGTCCAGGAGGCGCAATCGGCGCTTCTCCCAGCCCTTGTCGCGCTCCGCGGCGCGCTCGAGCTTCTTGGCCTCGCCGCGGTAGCGGCGGCGCGCCCAGGGTGAGCTCGGCTTGGCCAGCCTCACGGCGCCGATCAGCGCGAGCAGCGGCACGAAGGCGGCGAGCACCGCCGTCACCAGCTTGCCCTTGAGCACCACGACGGAGACCAGCAGCAGGTTGGCGATCACCAGGCCCGCGAAGACGGCAACCGATCCCTCCTCGTTCCTGACCTCGAATGGCGCGGCGCCGAGCAGGACCATCGCCGCGATCGCCACGGCGATCGCCGTGGCCTCGATCGACTGACGCCCCTGGTCGGCCCAGTAGACGTCCTCCAGGTGCAGCCAGAGTGCGAACTCGTCGAGGGTCAGCCCGGCGCCGATGCCAAAGCCCGCCGCCAGCACCTCGATCCAAGGGGCCTCTGGATCGAGTGCGAAGTTCAGGAAGCCGCAGAGCAGCAGCAGGACGATCCCGAAGACCATGTGATGCACGTGCACCCCACCGGCTGAGACGCTGCCCGGCCACCACGTGACCTTCGGACTGCGCATGAGCCGCGTGCTCATGCGGATGAAGCCGAAGGAGAGCACGAAGCCCGCGAACAGCACGAAGCCGGCGCGGGCCCCGTCGTGGCCGAGGAAGTCGCCGGTGAGTTGGATGCCCTCGATGATCGAGAGCGTACGGCCCGGGAGCTAGTTGAGCGAGGGGTCGGCCGGCATCGTGGCGAGCAGCGCGTACTTGCCGCCCATGCGCGCGAGGGAGTCGGCCCACAGATCGCCTTCGTGAAAGGGGTCCTCGGAATCGGGCTCCGCCACCACCCACGCATCGTGCTCGAGCTCTGACTCGAGCTGGCCCGGCCCCCACCCCGCATGGCCGGCGTAGACCCGCAGCCGCCGCAGGCTCTCGGTCCTGTCGGGGTCCACCACGCCGATCTCGCCGGTGACGGGATGGCTCGACTCACCGGGGTCCCCGTACTCGCCCAGCGCCACAACGGAGTTCTGGCCCACCGGCCCCCCCAGGCGGACAACCTCCCCGTCGTCTCCCAAGCCCGAGAGCATCGGGACCGCCTCGGCCACCATCGTGTCCGAGGGGCGGTTGAGCACCAGCCCCATGGCGCCCTCCTCGTTGTGCTCGAGCACCAGGACGACGGCACGCTCGAAGAAGTCCGAGAGCGCCGGCGAGGCGATCAGGAGCTTGCCGCGGGTCGATTCGCTCACAGACCCATTGTGGCGAAGCCGCCCGGGTCTGAAGGCTTTAGCGGGATCGGCGAGGCTGGGACTAGGATGCCCCGCCGTGGACCTGCGGCTGGAGAGGGTGACGATCGAGACCGACCGCTACCGCATCGAGGGAGCGATGACGCTCCCGGCCGAGGGGCACCGCAGTCGGCTGTCGGACCATGTCAACCGCCGCGATCAGGAGTTCTTCACCGTGCAGGCCGCTCGCATCGGCCCGCTCGAGGGCGAGGGCCAGGAGTGGGAGGCCCCGGTGATCATGGTCGGGCGCTCGCACATCCGCTTGATCGTGCCCAGCGCGGGCTGAGCCGCACCGTCCGAGGCCGCCCTCTGGGTGCAGCCGAGGCGCCCGGCGTAGCTAGGCTCTCAGCCGCTCGGAGAGGTGACCGAGTGGCTTAAGGTGCACGATTGGAAATCGTGTGGGCGGTGTTGAGCTGCCTCGTGGGTTCGAATCCCACCCTCTCCGCTCGTCGATCTCGTGGGGCCTCGGCTACTCGCCCCCGCCACCGTCGCCACCGCCACCGTCGTCGCCGCCGCCTCCTTGCTCTTCCTCGACGGCTCCCTCGCCTCCTTCATGCGCTTCTTCCTCATGCTCGTGGTCATGGTGGTCCCCGTGGCCGTGCTTATGAGACTTGTGCTGCTGGTCCTTGTAGGTGCTCATTCCCTTCTTGAGCAGGCTCTTGAAGTCCATCATTCCTCCTGTCGTGGATGCTCGCCGGGTGTCTATGCCGCGTAGCGCTGCGCGCTTCGCGCTCTTGCCTTGGCCGCCTCGACGTCGCGATCCTTCGGCGGCGCCGATGTCACCAGCCCGTCCAGGAGCTCGGTCGAGGCCAAGGTCACGGCTTCCACCGCTCGCTCGAATGCCGCCTCGTTGGCCTTCGACGGCGTCGTCGAGCCGCTGATCTTGCGGACGTACTGGACGGCCGCTGCTCTGACCTCCTCGTCGCTGGCCGGGGGGTCGAAGTTGTGAAGGGTTCGGATGTTGCGACACATGCGGTCAGCTTAACCCTGCTTCAAAGCCCGAGCTCTCGGACGCCGGGCTCTCCCCAGCCGAGGTGGTGGGCCAGCTCGTGCTGCAGCGTCCGCTCGACCTGAGCGGCGAGCAGCTCGGCGTCGTGGCCGAAGTCGCGTTCGAGGGTGTCCTGGTAGAGGACGATGCGGTCGGGATAGCTGTCGCGGGCGACCGTGTCACCGATGTAGTGGCCGTAGGCGCCGTGCTCGGCGCCCAGCCCGGAGACCACCACGGGCGTGTTCTCGAGCAGCTCACGGAACTTCGGCGGCAGCCGGTCGATGGCCTGCGCGACCATCAAGTCGAACTCCGTCGCAGCGAACGCCAGGCCGGGATCGCGAGCGAGCTCCTCGCTGCGGCGCACCAGCCGCTCGAACTCCGGCTCGGTGAGCTCCTGATCGCCGCTCAGCGCCACGGTGGCCCAGGCGGTGAGCAACAACAGGGCCAAGCCACCGGCCACCCATCGCAGCAGACCCTCGGCACCCGAGAGCGACGGCGGGTTGATCACGAAGACGAACAGGCCGACGACGAGCACCGCGGTGACTGCGGCGCGAACCGGGCCGCGGAGGGTGTCCCTCACGGCCCTGAGACTAGGAGGGCTGGGCTACTGCTCCTCGCCGGCCGAGCCGGGGTTGCCGGTGTTGGTGCCTTCCGCACCGGGCACACCGGCCTGCTCCTCGGCGTCCTCGCGGGTGGTCGTGCTGTCGTCCTCGGGGACTTCCTCAGGCGGGGCGTCCTCGGGGAGCTGGTCTGACTCCTCGTGTTCCATGAAGCTCGGCTACCCCTGGCCGCCGGCCGGCAAACGGTGGCTCACTCGGTCTTCTCCCCGTCGGAGCCGGCCTCCTCGTCGTCGCCCTTCGCCTCGCCGTCGGCCGAGTCGTCCTCATCTGAGTCGTCCTCATCTGAGTCGTCCGCATCCGAGTCGTCCGCATCCGAGTCGTCCGCATCCGAGTCGACCCTGGCCTTGCCCGCCGCGTAGGGATCGTCCTGGTCGCCCTGCTCACCCTCTTCGGCCTCGGAGTCGCCGGCATCCTCGCGGGCGTCGCGCTCGGCCTGCAGAGCCTCCTCTTCCTCCTGTGCGCGCTCCTCGGCGTACTCGACCTCGGGGTCGCGAGCGGCACCGGGCACCTGCTGGTCCTGCTGCTTTGACTCCCACTCGTCGCGTGTCGAGTCGATGTTGCGGCCGACTCGGTCGCCCTCCTTCTCCAGGCGCTGGGCCTCCTTCTCGAGCTCGTCCGCCCGCCTCTCGTGCTCCACTGCGCTCTCCTCGTCTCGGGACTCCGGGCAGGCTATCCGGGCAGGTCCCTCAGCCCGGATCCACCGTACTGCCGAGCGCGCCAACGTACGCGAATACGCGTGGCCGATGAAGAGCTCGCCAAACCTCGCTGAGGCCGCCGCTACCCTTGGGGGGGTGAACTCCACACGCGCACAGGCATACGGTCGGGTCGTCAAGACGCTCGAGAACCTCGCCGAGAGCAAGCTTCACTCCGCGGAGCTGCAGACCGTCCGCGAGGCGGCCGACGCCCTCTTCTTCTGCGAGGACCTGAACGCCGACCCCTCGGCCGAGCAGGCCCTCGCCGGCCTCTACGAGCTGTTGGATCGCCTCGTGGAGAGCGAGCGCGTACAGGTCGAGACGGCCGAGCGCCTCACCGAGGACGTCGAGGCCTGCGGGCCGTTCGCCTCGGTGGCGTAGGGGCGCCGGCTTCGCTGGCGCGGGGCGGACCTCTGGACCGAGCTGCCGACCGCCTGCGCCGTGGCGCTTGACCACGTCGCCCTCACGGTCGCCGACCGCGAGCGCTCCGCCGCGTTCTACGGCGAGCACTTCGGCCTCACCGACCGGGTTCACCGCGACGATCACCTGCTGATCCTCGCTTCGGCCGACGGCTCACTGCTGGCGCTGTCGCAGGGCGAGCCCGTGGCGAGCGCGCTGCCCTCCACCAACCACTTCGGCTTTCGCCTGGAGAGCGGCGACGAGGTCCGGGCAGCCCGCGAGCGCCTCAGAGCCGCCGGCGTGCCCGAGGCCCAGTGGCAGGACGACGGCCGCTTCGTGCGCGTGCAGGTCACCGACCCCGACGGCTACCGAGTGGAGCTCTACGCCTTCTGAGGGCCAGGCCGCTTCCTGACTTCGAGGGTTCGCGCCTCCGGCGATGGCGGGCGCGTTTCGCGCGCTGGACTGGGCACCGCCGCTGAACCGGCGAAGCGGGAGAGCGGCGGAGCTACTTTGAGGCCGCGTGTGGCGGCTGGCACCCACGCTCGCTTCGGTCGTCGGGGCGGTGGTTTACCTGGTCCTCGGTCCCCGCTCCCCCGACCTGGCCGCGCACGTCTTTCGCTCGGAGCTCTTCGGCCGCGAGGGCTTCACGATCTGGAACGGGCAGTGGTACGCGGGGCACCACACCCCGGCCAGCCGGCGCTGCGACGAGCTGCCCGAGGCCGCAGCGAGCACACGCGAGCTCGAGCAGCATCTGCGACTCGTCACGCCCAACCGGCGATGAGCAGGGCACACCGCATCGCTACCTCCAGCGTCGCCGCGTCGAGCGGGCGATGTTCCTCCTGCGCGAGACCGAGCGAAGCGTCACCGACATCTGCCTCGACGTAGGCTTCGCGAGCCTCGGGACCTTCACCCGGACATTCCGCCAGATCGTCGGAGAACCCCCCACTTCGTACCGCAGTCGAGGTCAGGCGAGCGACGCCCATCAGGATCACCCAGCCCGCGGCTGACCCGTCCGAGCCGGGTCCAGTCGAGTTCGTCGAGCCCTGACCGCGTGGAGCGGCTTTCGGGCTGAACCTGGGAGCGAGCAGTCAGCGAGTTCGCGGGGCCTGACCGTCCCGGGTAGGATCGACGGCATGGAAGGGGTGCCGGCGGTGTGGACGATCTCTCCTGGAGCTGACCGGGAGGAGGCGGAGAGCCTGGTGGCGCGCCTTGCCGAGCGGCTCGGGATCGAGACCCCCCAGATCAAGGACGACATGGTGCTGCTGCCGGCCGACTACCCCACCGTGGCCAGGGCTCTCAACGAGGTGGAGCCCGACTGGGAGGAGAAGGAGCTTCTCATCCCACCGGTCGCCTGAGCGCCGGCCCCCGCGCGAGGATCAGGCGTGCGCGTTCGATAAACATGAAATCTCCGTTGGCCGGCCACAACGCCGGCGGGCAATAGCCTGACGAGGGGATGGGTTCAGGCGCGAGCCGCATGGCGGGGGACTGATGGGGGTCTATGTGGACGCGCCGATCTGGGAGGGCGGCGGCCGCCTCTGGTGCCATCTGACCGCGGACACCGAAGAGGAGCTGCACGCCTTCGCGACCACGCTCGGGCTCAAGCGCGCGCGCTTTCAGTCGAAGCCCGGCCGGTCGTGGGTGGACCACTACGACATCGCCGAGCCAAAGCGCCGGCAGGCGGTGGCCCTGGGAGCCGTTGAGATCACGATCCAGGAGGCGGGTGCTCAGCTCGCGCGCAAGCGCGAGGCGGCCCGAAGGCGCGCGGAGGACTGACCGCCTCCAGGCGCTGAAGCGGCTTGTCGAGCGAGCTTGCTGTGCCCCTTACCCTGGCACCAGATGTTCGAGCGCTTCACCGAGTACGCTCGCCGGGTGGTCGTCCTCGCTCAGGAGGAGGCCCGGATCCTCGAGCACAACTACATCGGCACCGAGCACATCCTGCTCGGACTGCTGCGCGAGGAGGAGGGCCTCGCGGCCCGCGCCCTGGGGTCCTTGGGGATCACGGTGGAGGCATTCCGCGCGGTGGTCGTGCACATGGTCGGCTCGGGTGAGGAGGTCACCTCCGGCCAGATCCCGTTCACCCCGCGCGCCAAGAAGGTGCTGGAGCTCGCGCTGCGCGAGGCGCTGTCGCTCGGACACAACTACATCGGCACCGAGCACATCTTGCTCGGCCTGGTGCGCGAGAACGAGGGCGTCGCTGCCCGCATCCTGCTCGACTTCGACGCGGACTCCGAGAAGCTCCGCAACGAGGTCATCCGCATGCTGTCGGGCCCCCGCGCCGGCCGGCAGACCATGGGCCAGGCCACGCGGGGCCAGGTCAAAAGGC
>JALZII010000211.1 GCA_030860365.1 Actinomycetota bacterium | reverse complement strand
CGCGCATGAGGCGGCCCGGCCCCGTCGACTCGAGGCGCTGGCGGGCCTCCTGCTCGGCCCGCTTCTCCCCCTCGCCGCAGCCGACGGCCACCAGGGCCACGAGGGCCAACACGAAAGCGCTGCGCCGCACGGGGACGCCGGACGCTACTGCGAACATGTCGCCGCGTGTGCGGCATCGCAGCCCTGCTCGACCCGGCGGGCGCCTCGCACGCCGACGCCGGGCGGCGGATGGCCGAGGCCCTGCGCCACCGAGGGCCCGACGGTGAGGCGGTCGAGCGCCTTGGTCCCGCCACCCTGGTCTGCACCCGCCTGGCGATCATCGACGTAGCCGGCGGCGACCAGCCGTTGCGCTCCGAGGACGGCGAGGTCGCGCTGGTGGCCAACGGCGAGATCTACAACCACCGCGAGCTGCGCGAAGAGCTCCAGCCAACCGGTCACCGCTTCGCCACCGGCTCGGACTGCGAAGCGCTCGTACACGCCTACGAGGAGCACGGGCTCGACTTCGTCCACCGGCTGAACGGCATGTACGGCCTCGCGCTGTGGGACGCGCGCCAAGACCGTCTCGTGGCCGCACGCGACCCGTTCGGGGTAAAGCCCGTGTACTGGTGGAGCGACGGCCGGCGCACCGCGGTCGCCTCCGAGGTGGGCGCGCTCATCGCAGCCGGCCTGGTCACCCCCGAGCTCGATCCGATCGCGCTCGACCACTACCTGGCGTGCCGGTTCGTGCCGGGGCCACGCACGCTGTTCAAGGGGGTCAGCAAGCTGGCGCCGGGGGACGTGCTGACCGCGCAGCCCGGCATCGAGACCCAAGTCACGAGCTTCCGCGAGGCGCCCGGAACACAGCTCGACGGCCCCTCCGAGGCGGAGCTGACCGACGAGCTGGTCATCCGCTTCGCCGATGCGGTGGACCGCCAGATGATGTCCGACGTTCCCTACGGAGCCTTTCTCAGCGGCGGGGTCGACTCCGCCGCGATCGTGGCCGCGATGGCGCGCTCGCACGCTTCGCCCACCACCTTCACCGTCGGCTTCCCGGGGGCCGGTGACGTGCTCGACGAGCGCGAGGCCGCCGCCCACAGCGCTCGAATCCTGGGCTCGGACCATCACGACACCGCGATGGTGCAGGGCGACTACCTGACCGAGCTCGGCCAGGCGGTGCGCCGGCTCGAGGAGCCCTGCGGCATCCCCTCCGCCCCGGCCCTGCTGCAGCTCTCGCGCTTCGCCGCCCGGGAGGTCAAGGTGGTGCTCTCCGGTCAGGGCGCCGACGAGCCCCACGGCGGCTACGGGCGCCACCAGGCCGCCGCGCTGCTGGGGCCCCTCTCTCGGTTGCCCGGCCCGCTCGCGAAGCTCGCAGCGGCGATGCCCAACGAGCGCGCGCGGCGGCTGGGCCACCTGCTCGGGCCGATGGAGGACGCCAAGCGTCTGGTGCGCCTGGTGGAGATCAGCGACTCGGGGCTGCGGCACAGGCTGACCGGCCGCAGCGGCGAGGCCGCCGAGAGCGAGCGCACGGGGCAGGCGGCCGACCTCCTCGACGACGTGGCCGATCGCGACCTACTCGGGCAGGCGCTCTACCTGGACACACGGATGTTCCTGCCCTCGAGCCTGCTGATCTGCGGTGACAAGATGTCGATGGCCGCAGGCCTGGAGCAGCGCGTGCCCTTCCTCGACGTGAACCTGATGCGTTTCGTGGAGCGCGTCCCCGCTCGCGCCCGCGTGCGAGTGCACGGCGGAAAGCGCCTTCACCGCCGGGCGATGGAGCTCATGCTCCCCAGGGAGATCGCCCAGCGGCCCAAGCACGGTTTCGCGAGCCCGTGGGACGACTGGTTGAAGGAGTCGCTTGGGCAGGAGATAGAGAGGCGCTACGCGCCCGGCGGCGAGCTCTCTGAGCTGATCGATCCCGCCGCGGCCACGCAGATGGTCGAGGCGCACCGCTCGGGGCGCGCCGACCACCGCTGGGTGCTGTTCTGCCTGCTCGAGCTCTCCGAGTGGCACGAGGCCTTCGTGACGTCGTGAGGCTGCTCTATGTCCACAGCCGCAAGGCGAGCTTCGTGGCCATCGACCGCGAGGCCCTGGCCGAGCAGTACGAGATCGAGGACCTCTACCAGCCCGGCCGCCGGCCCAACCCGCTGAAGGTGATCGGCGGCGTGATGAGGGCCGACGTGGTGGTCGGCTGGTTTGCCTCCTGGCACACGTTCTTCCCGATCACGCTCGCCTGGCTCACGCGCACGCCCTCGGTGATGATCGTCGGTGGCTTCGACACGGCGAACATGCCGGACATCGGCTACGGCCATCAACGCGGTGGCCTGCGTCGCCACGCCGCGCTGTGGATCATGCGCCGGGCCGGGCGGCTGGTGACCAACTCGAACTACTCGCTCGAGGAGATCCGCCGCAACACGCCGATCCCCCTCGAGCGGGTGACCGTGATCCATCACGGCGTCCCCGATCCCTTCGGCGAGCCTGACGAGGGGACGCGGGAGCCGATCGCGCTCAACGTGGGCGCAATCGACCGGGGGACGCTGGTGCAGAAGGGGCAGGCGCCCTTCGTGCGCGCGGCACACGAGCTCCCCGGCGTGCGCTTCGTGCTGGTGGGCAGGTGGCTCGACGACGCAGTCGAGGGCCTTCGTCGCGAAGCGGGCCACAACGTGGAGCTCACCGGCTGGGTGTCCGACGACGAGCTGCAGGGCTGGTATCGCCGCGCCGCGGTCTACGTACAGGCCTCGCGCCACGAGGGCTTCGGGCTCGCGGTGGCCGAGGCGATGCTGGCGGGATGCGTGCCGGTGGTGCTGGACGTGACGGCAATGCCCGAGGTCGTGGGTGACGCGGGGGTGCTGCTGGGCTCGCAGGAGCCGGCCGAGGTGGCGGAGGGGGTGCGTCGGGCTCTCGCGCTGGGGGGCGAGGGCGGGCGCCGGGCACGGGCGCGGATCTTGAGCGAGTTTCCGCTGGAGCGGCGCGGCGCGGAGCTGCTGCGGGTGGTGCGCGAGGCTCGCGAGGGAAGGTGATTGGCCCGAGCGGCGGTGCTCGCCCGATCGACGATCGGGCTGTGCTCCGGCGCTGGGCGCGACGCTATAGTCGCGCCGTCGCGGGGCGGACGAGCCGGTGCGCTCCCGCACACCATGCCCCACGAGCCCAAGTCATCCCGAAAGCGCCTGGGCCTGATGTCCCGCCGCCCCGACCGCCCGGGGGCCTTGGAGCGGGGCCGCATGCGCCGCCGGCTTCGCCGACAGCGCCAGGTCCGCGAGGCGCTGCTCCTCGACTTGGGTGCCTTGGTCTTCGAGCTTCAGCGTCAAGGGCGGCGCGACCCCGAGCTGCTCCAGGCCAAGGCCGCCGAGCTCTCGGCGGTCGACGAGGAGGTGCGGGCCCTCTCCGACACCCTCGACACGCAGGGCACGGTCCTCCAGCTGACCGCCGCCGGCATCGCCGGCACCTGCTCGGCGTGCGCCGCGATCATGCCGGTCGACGCCCATTACTGCGCGAGCTGCGGCGCCTCTGCCCAGGTGGCGCTGGGATCGACGGCTCAGGCCCCGAGCGCGATGCCCCGTCACGCCCAGCCCTCGGCCGCGCCCCCGCCGCTGGCGCCCCAGGCAGACGAGCCGACCGAGATCGGGACCGAAGAGCGGGCGGCGCTGGAGGCCGGCCAGCTCGAGTCAGAGTCCCAGCCGGAGCCCACCCAGCTCCAGCCGACCGACCCCTCGGCGATGCCCGGACCCGCCGATGACCAGCCGACGCAGGCGTGGGCGCCGGGCCAGGCGATCCAGCCCGGCACGCAGAAGCCGCGCGGGCGCGCTCGGGCCTGGCTTCAGCGCCGCCGCGGCCAGCCGTAGCTAGCCTCAGCCCCTTGGCGGACGCTCCTCAGACGCGGGGCGGGGGGACATGTCCCACCTGCGACTCGCCCGTCGAGGGCGGCCAGCTCGTGTGCCTGACCTGCGGCACCCGCGTCGGCCTTCGCTACAGCAAGCCGCCGCGCTGGCAGGTGCCGGCCATCCTCGCGACGCTGGTGGTCGTCCTTGCGGTTGTCGGCGTCTTCGTCGCCCTGCAGGCAGCCACCGGCGCGGGTGAGGACGAGGTCGCGGCCGGCCCGGCGAGCCGGCAGGAGGCCCGGCAGGACGGGCCCGACAAGGGAGAGTCCAAGGCGCCCGCCACCACCGACAAGACAGAGACGGAGGCCAAGCCGAAGAAGGCCACACCCAAGCCCAAGCCCCAGGCCTCGCCCAAGCCCGACCCCTCCGACGACGCCGGGCTCGGGGCCGCCAAGCGCGGGCCGACCGCCGTGCTCAGCGGTGTGGCGGAGCCCGGCGCTGCGGCCAAGGTCGCCAAGCGCCTCAAGCGCCGCGGCTTTCGGATCGGGGCGGTCACCAATGCCCCCGGGCCCGCCGAACGCTCGGCCGTGCTCTACGCGGGCGGGGGCCGGGCTGCCGCCCGCGCACTCGCCAAGGAGGCGAACATCCGCACCGTAAAGGCCCTCGATCGGGCTACTGCGGGCCCGGCTCGCGGGGCCAAGCTGGTCGTGGTCGTGGGGGGCAGCCCGTAGCGGACGAGCGCAGGCTCGTCTCGTCTAGAGCGACCAGAAGCGCCCGACCTGCGCCGCCGCCTGCTCGGCGAGTCGGCCGGCCGGCACCGAGCGGGGCTCGGCGGAGTCGGTGAGCGCCTCCATCGTCGCCGCGACCGACGCCGAGAGCGCGCCCAGGTCGTAGCCACCCTCCAGGACGCACCCCACCGGGGCGTCCGCGCGCTCGCCCAGGACGCGCGACCAGCGCCCGAGCTCGGCGTACGAGGAGGTCTCGAGGAGGCAGCCGCCGAGGGGGTCGTCGCGGTGGGCGTCGTAGCCCGCGCAGACGAGGACGAGACCGGGACTGAACTGAGCGACCACCGGGGCCACCACGTGCTCGACCAGCGAGAGCCACTCCTCCTCGCCCGAGGCTCCCGGAAGCGGCAGGTTCAGCGAATAGCCCTCCCCCTCGCCCGAGCCAACGTCCGACAACGGTCCGGTGCCCGGATAGAACGGATAGCGGTGGAGGCTCACGAAGAGCGCCTCGGGGGAGTCGCGCAGCGCGGCGTTGGTGCCGTTGCCGTGATGGACGTCCCAGTCGAGCACCAGCACGCGCCCGACCCCCGAGGCCAGCGCGTGACGCGCGGCGATCGCGGCGTTGGAGAGCAGGCAGAAGCCCATCGCGCGGCCGGGCTCGGCGTGATGGCCCGGAGGGCGCGTGGCGCAGAAGGCCCTGTCGGCCTCGCCGCCCAGCAGGGCGTCGACCATTGCGCAGGCCGCCCCCGCCGCGCGCAGCGCCGCCTCCCAAGAGCCGGGGCCAGAGGGAGTGTCGAGGTCGAAGGCCGCGCCCCGTGCACTCGTCTCGCGGACGAGCTCGATGTGCTCCTGCGGGTGCACACGCAGGAGCTGCTCGCGCTCGGCTCGTGGCGCCTCGCGGCGCTCCCAGCCCAGCCAGTCGCGCCGGGCCAGCTCGGCTTCGATCGCCTCGATGCGCCGCGCGTTCTCGGGGTGCGCCCCGGTGTCGTGCTCGAGCGAGGCCGGGTGAGAGAACAGGAGCGGCCGGGCGATGGCGTTACCGTACCCGCCTCCCGTGGCCGGCGAGACAGCCTCCACCGAGCCTGGCGGTGCGGGCCGACCTCGCGGTCGTCGGTGCCGGCGCCGCCGGCCTCTTCGCCGCCCTTACCGCCGCCCGCGAAGGTGCGCGGGTGGCGCTCGTCTCGCGCTCGCCCTGGCCGAGACCGCCAGCTACTGGGCCCAGGGCGGCATCGCGGCGGCGCTGGCCGCCGATGACTCATCCGAGCTCCACTTTGTCGACACCCTGACCGCGGATCGCGAGGCGGGCCGGCCCGCCGCCGCGCGAGTCCTGTGCGAGGAGTCACCCGCCCGGGTGCGCGACCTCGAGGCGCTGGGGGTGCGCTTCGACTCCGACCGCGCCGGAGCCCTGGCCCTCGGCCTGGAGGGAGGTCATTCGAGGAGGCGAGTGGTCCACGCGGGCGGCAGCTCCACGGGCCGGCGTGTGACCCGCGAGCTGTCGGCGCTCGCGGCCACCGCCGAGCGCATCCAGGTGCTGGAGCCCCTCGCGGCCGGCGCACTGTGGCGCCACGAGGGCGCCTGCGTGGGGGTGGTGGCCGTGGGCCCCGACGGAGTGGCCCTCCTCCCTGCTTCGTAGAGTCCAAACCCGGTGAGCGTGCCCACGCGAGTGCTCTTTCGGGAGGCGATGGCCTCGCTCGCCTCCGGGGTGACCGTGATCACCGCCCGCCGGGCCGATGGCGAGCCCTGCGGGCTGGCCGCCACGTCCACCGCGTCGTTCTCCGCCGACCCGCCCTCGGTGATGGTTTCCATCGCGCACGCGTCGCGCTGCCACGACACGCTCGCCGGGTGCGAGCGCTTCGGCGTGCACATCCTCGGCGCCGACGAGGAGCCCGCCGCCCGGCTGTTCGCCAGCCGCGAGGACCACAAGTTCTCGCAGCTCGAATGGGCGTGGGACGGGGCCGTGCCCGAGCTCGGCGGAGCCATCGCCTACCTGCGCTGCCGGCGCAGCGACACCTTCGCGCGCTACGACCACTCCATCCTGATCGGCGATCTCGAGGGTGGCCGCCACGGGCACGGAGAGCCCCTTCTCTACGCGCACCGACGGATGAACTGGATGCTTCGATGAACGAACGTGCGGTCGTTTAACTCCAACTTAACTTTGCATTCGTTGTCCCTCAAACAGACGTTGTTCTAATCGCCTTGGTCGCGAGACCTTCGGTCAAGAGGGACAGGAGAGCATGTACCAGTTCAGCCGCTCGATCTACCGTGAGCTGTCGGCGGAGGTCGCCACCGACAAGCGCGATGGAGGCTGGGCGGCCCGGCAGGGGCTGCTCAGCGCCTGCGAGCGCACCATGGAGCGCCTCGCAGCCGATCGCCACTACTTCGCCCGGCCCGTCCGCAGCCTCTTCAACGAGGTGCGCGACTTCTTCCCGATCGAGAGCCAGCTGCGCGTGCTGCAGGTGATCGAGCGCCACGTGGCGCTCGCCACCGAGTACGTGGAGACCCAGGCCCGCTCGGGCGTGACCTTCGATGGCAGCCCGCTCTGCTGCCACGCCACCACGCGCAGGGGCACCTCGTGCCAGCGCGTGCCGCTGCCCGCGAGCAAGTACTGCCCGTCGCACAAGCACCTCGAGGAGAGCCTCAGGGTCACCGCGGCGTAGGGATACCGACCTTTCGTCCCGCGAGCCGACGCAGGAAGCGCCGGTGCTGGGACAGAGGGGTGGAGAGAGACACCGAGGGCGGCCCACGGGCCGTCCTCGGTGTTTCTTGGGTAGAAGACAGGGGTGGTACTGGGCGTGGACGTCGGCGGCACCTTCACCGACGCCGCCCTGGTTGCGGGCGGGCGACTCGTCACGGCCAAGGTGCCGAGCACGCCGGCCGACCAGTCCGAGGGTGTGCTGGCCGCGGTTCGCCAGGCGCTGGCCCGGCTCGACGCCCAGGCGGGTGACGTCGAGCGCTTCGTGCACGGCATGACGGTCGGCACCAACGCGCTGCTGGAGGGCAAAACCGCGCGCTGCGCGCTGCTGGCCACCGAGGGGTTCACCGACCTGGAGGAGCTCGGCCGCCAGGCTCGCCCCGAGCTCTACCGCCTGTGCGCGGGCAATCCACCGCCGCTCGTGCCCGCCGAGCTGCGCGTGGCCGTGCCCGAGCGCACCGGCCCCGAGGGCGTCCTGCGCGAGCTCGACCCCGAGCTCCTCGCGCAGCGGCTCGCCGATCTGGGCGATGACGTAGAGGCCGCTGCGATCTGCCTGCTGTGGGGCTTTCGCCACCCCGAGCACGAGCGCCGGGCCGCGGACGCGATGGGCGAGGACATCCACGTCTCGACCTCGCACGAGACCGCCGGCGTGTTCCGCGAGTACGAGCGCTGCGCGACCACCGTGGTGGACGCCGCGCTGTCGCCGCTGTTGCGCCGCTACCTCGAGCGGCTCTCCGAGCGCACACGCGAGGAGGGCCTGCCGGACGCCCAGGTGATGCTCTCCAGCGGTGGCGTGGCGGGCGCCGCGCTGGCCGCCCGCCACG
>JALZII010000205.1 GCA_030860365.1 Actinomycetota bacterium | reverse complement strand
GCCCCCCGCGCGGGCGGTCTCGCGGGCGCGGTCCATCAGCTCCTCGAAGCCCTGGTCGTCCACCGAGAGGCCCTCCTCGGCGAGCAGCTCGCGCGTCATCTCGAAGGGAAAGCCGAAGGTGTCGTGCAGCCGGAAGGCGTCCTCGGCGCCCACCCACGACGTTCCCTCCTCTCGCGCGCGCGCGATCAGCTCGCCCAGGAGCCGCTCGCCCTGCTCGAGCGTGCGCCCGAAGCCCTCCTCCTCCAAGCGCGCCCAACGGGCGATCGTCTCGCGCTCTCGAGCCAGCTCGGGGTAGGCGTCGCCGGCGGTCTTTACCACCCGCTCGAAGAGCCGGGGGAGGAAGGGCTCGTCGACGCCGAGCACCCGCCCCTGCTGGATCACGCGACGCGTGATCCGGCGCAGGACGTAGCCGCGGTCTTCGTTGGAGGGCACCACGCCGTCGGCCATCATGAACGCCGCCCCTCGCCCGTGGTCGGCCACGATGCGCAGCGCGCGGGTGACGGCGAAGCTCTCGTCATAGCGGCGGCCCGAGATGTCCTCGCCGAACTCGATCAGCGACCGGAAGCCGTCGGTGTCGAAGACCGAGGGCACATCTTGAAGGATGGCGGCCAACCGCTCGAGGCCGAGTCCGGTGTCGATGCTCTTGGCCGGGAGATCGGTGAGCGAGCCGTCGGGGTGCAGCTCGAACTGCATGAATACGAGGTTCCAGAACTCCAGGAAGCGGTCGGTGTCGTCACCGGGGCGGTCGTCGGCCTCTCCGAACTCGACTCCGCGGTCGAGGTAGAGCTCCGAGCAGGGCCCGCAGGGTCCGGTCGGGCCGGCCTGCCAGAAGTTGTCCTCACGGCCCAGGGGGACTATCCGATCGTCGGGAATCCCCACCGCTCGCCAGTGCTCGATCGCCTCCTCGTCGGGACCGATCCCCAGCTCCTCGTCGCCTCCGAAGACCGTGATCCAGATGTCCTCCGACCGCAGCCCGAAGCCATCGGTGGACAGCTCGAGCGCGTAGCTCACGGCCTGGTCCTTGAAGTAGTCGCCCACCGAGAAGTTGCCGAGCATCTCGAAGAACGTGAGGTGGCGAGCGGTGGTGCCCACCTCCTCGATGTCGGGCGTGCGAAAGCACTTCTGGCAGGAGGTGAGCCGCCGCGAGGGGGGCTCCTCCTCCCCGCGAAAGTACGGCTTGAAGGGCTGCATGCCCGCGGTGGTGAGCAGCACGGACGGGTCGTACGTGGACGGCACGAGCGACGCCGAGGGCATGCGCCGGTGCCCCCGCTCCTCGAAGAACGAGAGGTAGAGCTCGCGTATCTGCGCGGTTTCCATAATGGACCGGCTCACTCTAGGCAGAAGCTCGACAGGTCCGCCCCGAACATGGGGTGGGCACGAAAGCAGTTCGCGGAGTCGATCCGAGCCGACAGCAGGGTCGCGTCCTCGTCGTACCCAAGGGGCACAACCCGCGCCCGCTCGACCAGGTCGGAGTCGAGGGTGGCCCAGTCCTCGGCCGCCCGCTCGGGATCGGCGTCGGCGCGCACCCGCCGGGCCGCCTCAGCGAGCTGAGGGTCGAGGCGACGCAGCGGGCGCAGGTAGGCCTGTGGGTCGGGCACTGTCGGTCGCAGGCGCAGCAGGGTTGCCTGCGCCCGGGCCCCGGGCCTCACGACCCGGGCGCGAAGGCCGAGCTTGCGCAGCAGCCGGGCAAACGAGCGGACGACCGCGCGGTCCGAGGCGCCGGGGGGCCCACCCACCGTCACGCGGGCTCCCTCGGCGTCTGCCTCGCGAAGCAGCGTGGCGGCCCGCCGCAGGTCGCCGGGCTCGGCTGGGTCCCCGTACGGGCACGGGTCGGGCTCTCGATAGCCGCTCACCTTGGGCGCCAGCACGGTGCAACCGGGCGCGAGGCGCCCGTCCAGCACGCGGCCAAAGGCCTCGGAGTCCACCGCGAAGTTCACAGCCTGCCGCACGCGAACGTCGTCGAACGGGGGCGACCGGGAGCTGAGCGCGAACATCGTGCTCCGCAACCCCGCGCTCTCGTCGTAGCGCTTGGCGTACTTCGAGCGGACGTCGGGCAGGCGCTGGGGGGGAAGCGGCCCGACTGTCACGTCCAGGTCGCCGGAGATCGTTCGCCGCGCGCGACGCTCGGGGTCGGGCTCCACGCTCACGGCGATGCGATCCACGTTGGCGCCGGCCACCTCGGGAAGCCGGAACCCCCGCCGCCGGACCAGCAGGAGCTGCCCGCGTTCGGTGACCAGGCGATAGGGCCCGATGCCCGGCGGGGGGCGCCCACCCTGATCGATGAGCGGGACGCGCGCCGGCACGGGTGCGGCGTAGGTGCTGGCGAGGACCTGTGCGAACGCGCCGTTGGCGGCTCGCAGACGGTATGTGACCTGTCCTAGGCGGTCGTCGGCCTCCACCGACCTCACCCCCGCGAACAGCCGCTTGCCCGGCGAGCCCAGTGCGCGCACGCGGCGCAGGGAATGGACCAGGTCGGTCGCTCGCAAGGGGCTTCCGTCGGAGTAGCGAAGGCCCGGCCGCAGCTCGAGGGTCCACGTCCGGCCGCCGTCGGAGATCTGCGGCAAGCGCCGGGCCAGGCCGGGGGCCACCTCGGTCCCCTCCTGGCCGGGGACGCGCCTGAGCGTGAGCGGCCCGGTGTAGGCCTGCCAGGCCAACAACCACGCCTGCGGGCCGGTGGCCAGCGCCGGATCGAGCGAGCCGGGAGGACGATCGAGGGCCAGCGTGAGCGAGCCTCCCTTGCGGGCGTCCTCCGCCACTCCGAGGCCCTCGCCTGCGCACCCCGTGAGGGCCGCCACGCAGACCGCACAAGCCGCGAGCCGCACCACGGCCTTAGCGGCGGAGCGCAGCCCGAGCGTTGGTCGGGCGAGCACCGCCGCTCGGCGCTCTCACGCGAGCTCGTCGCGGATGGTCGACAGCGACTTGCGGATCAGCCGCGAGACGTGCATCTGCGAGAGCCCCACGCGGTCGGCGATCTGGGTCTGGGGCAGCCCCTCGTCGAAGCGCATGCGCA
>JALZII010000193.1 GCA_030860365.1 Actinomycetota bacterium | reverse complement strand
GGCCACGGCTGCGGTGGCGAGTACCAGGGCAGACAGAGCTAGGGCACGCACCACGCCGCCCGAAGCCTAAGCGCTCAGAACGAGCCGCCGGGCCACGGCGCTCCGCGGTAGCGCTCCAGCACAGGTCCGGGCGGTGGCGCGACGAGCGAGAAGAGATCGGTCGTGACGACGGTGCCGGGGAACAGGCGCAGGAAAGGGTCCTCGTGGAGGTGGCGGTCGTCGCTCACGACGGTGATGGCCCCCGCGCACCGCGACTCGTCGACGGCGAGGGTCGTCACGCAGACCAGCGACGAGCCCAACAGCGGGATCCACCACGCCATCGCGTCTCGGCGCACGCCCTGCACGACCGGGTCGTCGAACGGCACGGTCGCGTCCTCGTCGGACAGCGCGCACACGTGAGCCAGCGCCCCGGGGACCGGCTCGCCCTCCAGACAGAGACGATCGGCCACCAGGCGCCGGCCTCCTCCCTCCTCGAGCGAGAGCGACGCGCCGTCGAAGAACAGCTCTCCCCTCTGGCTCAGGCCGGCGCCCAGTCAGCGCGGATGCGGTGCGAGATGGCGCGCAGGTCGGCCACCAGCTCGGACGAGGTCGGACGCCCGAGGAACCAGTTGCCGTCGTAGCGGCTGTGGATGGTCAGGTCAGGGAAGAGGCAGAACACGACCGGCAGGTAGGGGTGGTGGACGGTGTCGGCCTCTTCGAGCAGCCCCAGCCGGTCCAGCCAGCTGCGCTCGTGGTCGGAGAGGAAGGTAAAGCGCGCGCCGAGGCCGGCGCGGAAGGCCGACTGCACCTCGGGCGGATCGACGCTGACCACCACGAGCCGGGCGTAGGCCACCTCCAGCTCGGACTGCAGCTCCACCAGCCGGCGCATGTAGCGCTGCTCCTTGGGGCACCACCAGCCCCGCGAGAACGAGAGGACCACCGGATCGCCCCCGGCCACCTCGGACAGCAGCCGCGGGCGTTCGGTGTGGTCGGGCAGGTCGAGGTCGGGGAAGCTCATCCCTGGTGTCAGCTCGACCAATGGTCAGCCCACCAGGCCGCGCTCGCGCAGCATGAGGAGCGCGTCGTCGCCCCGCTCGGCGACCGTCTGGCGACCCACCCATTCGGCCAGTTCTCCCATGCCCTGCTCGAAGGCTACCGTCGCCTCGAAGCCCAGCAGCTCACGGGCCCGGGTCGTGTCGGCAAAGCAGTGGCGGATGTCCCCGGCGCGGAACTCCCCTGTGATCTCAGGCTCGAGGCCGGGGGCGAGCGCGGCGCCGAGGAGGCCTGCGAGCTTGGCGATCGTCAGCCGGCGGCCGGTGGCCACGTTGATGGGGTGGCCGGGAGCCTCGGGCGCATCGAGGGCGGACAGCGTGGCGCGCACCACGTCGGAGACGTGCACCAGGTCGCGGATCTGCGCGCCGTCCTCGAACACCAGCGGCCGGCGCCCCGAGAGCAGGCGCGCGGCGAAGATCGCCGCGACGCCCGTGTAGGGGTTGCCCAGGGCCTGGCGCGGTCCGTAGACGTTGAGGTAGCGCAGCGCGACCGTCTCGAGCCCGTACGCATGACCCAGCACGAGCACGAGCTCCTCCTGATCGCGCTTGGTGATGCCGTAGACGCTCGCTGGGCGCAGGGCGTCGTCCTCGGTGGTGGGGACGGGGACGAGCTCGCGCCCGCAGCGCGGGCACACCGGTTCCCAGGTCCGCTCGCGGAGGTGCTCGACCGAGCGCCGCGGAGCGCTGACGCGGCCGTCCTTCGAGCAGAAGTAGGCCCCCTCGCCGTAGACCACCATCGACGATGCCGCCACCACGCGGCGGACACTGTCGCGGCGCTCCAGCACCGCCTCCAGCAGATTGGCGGTGCCCCCGGCGTTCACGTCCACCGCCGAGCGCACGTTGACCATCGACTCGCCGTTGCCCACCGTGCCGCCGAGGTGCAGCACGCGGTCGACTCCCTCGAGCGCGCGGTCGGTGGCCTCGCGGTCGCGCAGGTCCCCGATCAGCAGGTCGGCCTCCGCGCTGAGGTGGTCGGGCCGCTCGCCCCCGGGATGCGCGAGCGGATCGAGGCTGTCCAGCACGCGCACGCGCTCGCCACGGGCGAGCAGCCCGTCCACCACGTGGGAGCCGATGAACCCCGCGCCGCCAGTCACCAGCACGGCGCTCACCAGATCGTGCTCAGCAGCAGCTCGGAGGCGAGCGCCTGCACGGCCAGGGCGGCGAGCACCACGGGCAGCGCGTGCGAGGGCATGAAGCGGGCGGCGGCCAGGCAGGCGAAGGGCACCAGAAAGAGGTATATCCGCTCGGTCTCGGCCTTGGTGAAGCCGAGCACCGCGGCGCAGAGCAGGACCGAGAACAGTCCGAGGGCCACGGCATCGCGTTCACCGAGCGCCTTCAGGGCCAGCCAGGCCGTGGGAAGCCCCAGGGTCACGAGAAAGGCGACCCCGCTGCCGAAAACCCAGAACGCGTAGGGGCGCGTGCTCGCTATCCCCTCGTGGTAAACGGTCTCGGCGGCACCCAGCGCGCCGAGCGGGTCGTAGCCGGTCGCGAGGTGCAGGAGGGCGTAGCCCACCACGAGCGCCGCGCCGCAGGCGAACGCCAGCGTCAGCGCCGCGGGCGGGCCCTTGCGG
>JALZII010000174.1 GCA_030860365.1 Actinomycetota bacterium | reverse complement strand
GTGCCGCAGCTGCTGCGCGGGCGCCGCCGCGGGGCTCGGGCAGGCGCGAGTCGGCTGCCTGCGGCACGTACGGGTCGGCGCGGCGCTCCACTCGCGAGCCATCGGCCTCGAGCACCTCGCCGGCCGGAGCCGAGGCCGGCGAGGCGAGGGCCGCCGCAGCCAGCCCCGAGACCACGAAGATCCTGCAACAGAAGGACATCTTGGTCCCCAACGCCCGGGGTGCCCGGAAGTTGCGTGGAGCTCGGTCGCCTGCACTACGCTCAGCCCTTCGTTGTTGCGCGCCCTCGGCCTCGTTCTCCCGGTTCTTGTGGCCCTCGGCCTGCTGCTCCCCGGCTGCGGCGCAGACAACGATCGCGACGAGGTGGCCAGGATCCTCGACCGAGCGTTCGACCGGCCGATGGAGAGCGCCGACATCGACTTCGACAGCATCGTCCGCGTGCGCGGCGTCCCCCAGCTGGACCGGCCTATCCGCGTGCGCGCCAGCGGGCCCTACAGGTCCGCGAAGGGAAAGTCGCCGCAGTTCGACATCGACCTGAAGGTGGGCGTGGAGGGCGGCGGCGCCTCCATCGACACGGGCGGGGTCTCCGTCGGCGATCGTGCGTTCGTGAAGTTCCAGGGAAGCTTCTACGAGCTGCCGCGCGGCCAGGTCGCGGAGGCCAACAGGGCCTTCGTGGGTAAGCGCACGCGCAGCTATCGCCTGGACGGGCTCGGGCTGGATCCACGCTCCTGGATCGCCGGCGCCAAGGACGAGGGCGAGGAGGAGGTCGCGGGCGTGAAGACCAGGCACCTCTCCGGGCAACTCGACATCCGCCGGGTGGTGGCCGACCTCAACCGCTTTGTCGCACGCGCGGGAAGCACCCTCGGAGCCGGCGCCGCGGTGCCGCGTCCGCTGCCCCCTTCGGTGCTCGAGAAGATCTCTCAGGTGGTGCGCAACCCGACCTTCGACGTCTATGTGGACGCCGGCAACGACCGGATCCGCCGACTGTCCGCGAACGTTCAGCTGGACGTGCCCGAGGCCGACCGCCGCCAGGTCGGCGGGATCGAAGGCGGCGCGCTGGAGCTGGCGGTCGAGTTCCGCGACGTGGGTGGCGAGCAGCGGATCACCGCGCCCGCCCAGGCGCGTCCACTGTCGGATTTGACCAAGCAGCTGGGCGGGGCTCGGACGCTGGGCCTCGGCGTCCGGGGCGGCGGCGGCCGGCGCGGCCAGACGCCTCGGCTGCCCCGACAGCAGAGCCCTCGGGCACCCCGGGGCGGCGAAGGCGACGCCGAGACCTTCCAGCGTTACGCGAAATGCCTCGAACAGGCCGGTCCGCAGAACACAGCGGCTCAACAGCGCTGCTCGCAGCTTCTGCAGCCCTAGCCGCCCTCTTCAGCGGGCGATCAGCTGTCGCAGGTCGGCGTCCGGGTCTATCCCGTGACGTTGTGCCAGCTCCACGTGCTCGGCGCCCAGACCCCACCGGTCGGGCCGCTCGTCGCCCTCGTGGTCGGGCGAGGCGCCCTTCAGCGCCATCGAGCCTGTGTTGTCGCCGATCGCCCGAAGCTCGACGACCTCGGACTCCGACAGTCGCACCTGTGAGGGAAGCTCGGCCAGCTCCGCGCGCTTGTCCTCGATCGGCCGGGTGCCCGGGCCGCTCTCCTGGATCAGCGTGGGCACCACGCACCGCACCGGCACGTGAGCCAGGTTCCACTGGCAGGCGAGCTGCAGCGGCGTGAGCCCGTGGCGCGCGCCCACCGGGCGCATGTGGTCGAGCTTCTCCCGGCCCGCCTCGATCCAGCCCCCGGGGCGAAAGGCGCGATGGTCGTCCCGGGCCAGCCCGTGGCCGGGCAGGACGTCGTCCCAGAACAGGCCGCCGTAGTCCACGACGCGCGTGATCACCGACACCCCGTGGTCGGCGCAGGCCCCCAGCACCAGCTCGCCCGGCCAGGGCTCGAGCGGCCCGAGGATCACCATCGCCCAGTCGATCAGCTCGCCGAAGCGCTCCAGGCAGCCGATGAGGTCCAGCACGAAGCCGTTGGCCGGGCCGGGGGCCAGGCCCAGCGCTCCGGCCAACCCCTCGTCGCGCACCTCGCGCAGCGCCTCCCAGACCTCCGGGCTCTCGAAGCCGTGGCGGTCGGGGTTGTGCAGCAGGAGCACGTCGAACGAGCTGACCCCGCAGCGTTCGAGGCTGCGCTCGACGGCCCCCCGCACGTAGTCGCGGTAGCCCTCGGGGCCGCGCAGGCGGGGATCGGTGAAGCGCGGGAACCCGCGCGGCCCCTCGCGCTCGCCGTTGACGAAGTCGTGCCCGATGGCGCCCACCAGAGCGAAGGACCCCCGGGGGAGGCCGACCAGCGCCCGGCCCACGAGGGCGTCGCCCTCGCCCTGGCCGTAGACGTCGGCAGTCAGGACGGTGTGCAGGTCGCGGTCGGGGTGCAGCAGCGCGGAGAGCCGCGCCTCGTCGATTGCCTCGCCGAAGTGCAGATAGCGCCCCCCGCTCCAGGCGCCGATGGCTGCGTGGCCGAGCACGGCCCGCACTCTAGGCTGCGATGCGTGCTCGAGATCGCCGTGCTCATCGCCGCGCTGCTGTTCTTCCTGTGGCTCGACCTCCACTTCTTCGCCCGCGGGCGGGAGCCGAGCTTCAAGGAGGCGGCCTGGTGGTCGGTCGGCTGGTTCGCCCTCGCGCTGCTGGCGGGCGTCGTGCTGGGCGTCACCGAAGGCACCGAGCGCGGGATTCTCTACACGACGGTCTACCTGATCGAGCGCTCGCTGTCGCTCGACAACCTCTTCGTCTTCCTGCTGCTGTTCGCCTACTTCGGCATTCCGTACGAGAACCGGCCGCGGCTCTTGTTCTGGGGGATCATCGCGGCGCTGGCGCTGCGGGGCGTCTTCATCCTGGTGGGCATCGCGCTCATCGAGCAGTTCCACTTCGTCATCTACATCCTCGGCGCGGCGCTGATCTATCTGGCCTACCGGATCCTGCGCGGGGTCGACGACAACGTCG
>JALZII010000264.1 GCA_030860365.1 Actinomycetota bacterium | reverse complement strand
AGGCGCAGTGGCACAGGCGCTGCCTTCCGCCACGCTGGTCAGCCTCCCCGGCCAAGGCCACGGGATCGACCCCGACGCGACCGCCGCGGTAGTCGGAGACTTCGTCTCCGGCGGCTGAGGCAGCCGTCAGGTCGCGGGTCGAGCATCGAGTTCACGCTATCGAAGGTGTCACAGCGCGGGGGGCCATCTCGTCTCTGCAGGAAAGAGACCCGAAAGGAGATGACCATGAGGATCTTCCTCGCAGGAGCGACGGGGGCACTTGGCCGGCAGCTGCTTCCCCGCTTGGTAGAGCGTGGACACGAGGTCACGGGCATGACCCGCAGCGAGTCCAAGCAGCAGCTGGTTCGAGACTTGGGCGGGCGGCCGGTGGTCGGCGACGCGCTCGATCCCGAGTCGGTGGCCCAGGCCGTCGCCGCAGCCGAGCCCGAGGCGATCGTGCATCAGCTCACCGCCATCCCGCGCGCGCTCGACCTGCGCCACTTCGCGCGTGACTTCGCCCAGACCAACCGGTTGCGGATCGAGGGCACCGATCACCTGCTGGCCGCCGGCCGCGCCGTGGGCGCGCGCCGCTTCGTGGCCCAGAGCTACGCACCGCTCATCTTCGCCCGCGCCGGGGGCTCGGTGAAGACGGAGGACGATCCTCTGGACGAGAGTCCTCCCGACCAGACGCGCGCGACGGTCGACGCCATCCGCCACCTCGAGAGCGCCGTGACCGGAGCCAGCTGGACCGAGGGAGTCGTGCTTCGTTACGGTACCTTCTACGGTCCCGGGACCAACTTCAGCCTCGGCCCCGAGGGCACGATCGTGGAGGCGATTCGCAAGCGCCAGTTCCCCCTTGTGGGCAGGGGTGGCGGGGTCTGGTCGTTCATCCACATCGAGGACGCCGCGGAGGCCACGGTCAACGGGATCGAGGGGCGTGGCCGCGGGATCTACAACGTCGTGGACGACGAGCCGGCGGCGGTCGCCGACTGGCTGCCCGTCGCCGCGAAGGCCGTCGAGGCTCCCGCCCCCCGCCGAGTGCCGCGCTGGCTGGGCCGCCTTTTCGCGGGCGAGCCGGCGACGGTGATGATGACCGAGGCCCGCGGTGCGTCGAACGCCAAGGCCAAGCGCGAGCTGGCCTGGACGCCCCGGCACGCGAGCTGGCGCGAGGGCTTCGCCACGGGGCTCGGCTAGCCGTGGCGGCGCGGGAGCAGCGACCGGAGCGCAGGCCGATCGCCGATCGGCCGAGCACCGGATCGACGCCTCTCTACGAGGAGCTGCGGCCCGGCGCCTTCGCGATCGCCTACCGCATGCTGGGTAGCGCGAGCGAGGCGGAGGATCTCGTCCAGGAGGGGCTCCTGCGCCTCCATCGGGCGCTCGAGGAGGGTGAGCGGCTCGAGTCCCCGAGGGCCTACCTGTCCACGGTCGTCACCCGGCTGGCGATCGACGAGCTGCGCTCGGCTCACGTTCGCCGCGAGACCTACGTCGGTGAGTGGCTGCCCGAGCCGCTCATCACCTCGAGCGAGGAAGACCCGGCTCGGCACGCCGAGATTGCCGACTCCCTGTCGCTCGCCTTCCTCGTCGTGTTGGAAAGTCTCTCGCCGGAGCAGCGCGCGGTGTTCCTCCTGCGCGACGTATTCGACTGCCCGTACGACCGGATCGCCGCGATCGTCGGCAAGAGCGAGGCAGCCACGCGCCAGATCGCCACGCGCGCGCGTCGGCATGTGGACGACCGGAGGCCGCGCTACGAGGCGTCCGAGCGGCGCCGCGAGGAGCTGGCCGAGCGCTTCTTCGCCGCCGCCCACGAAGGCGATCTTGAGACGCTCGAGTCCCTGCTCGCCGAGGACGTCGCGCTGCACGGCGACGGCGGCGGCCGCGCGCCGGCGCTCGCCCGCGCCCTGTATGGCAGGCGCCGGGTGGCACAGACGCTCGCCAGCTGGATCAAGCTGGGCCGTCGCTCCGGGGGCATCGAGGTTCGGCGCGCCGAGGTCAACGGTCAGCCCGGCGCGGTGATAACGGACACGGACGGCGGCCTGATCGGCGTCTGGTCGCTGGGCATCGCCGAGGACCGGGTTCAGTCGATCCGCTCGGTGGTCAACCCCGACAAGCTCGCCCACCTGGGACCGGTGAGCGGCCTCACGGCGATGATCGAGCGCGCTGAGCAACGCAAGGCGTAGGGGCGTAGCGATCGTCGCGCAAGCCGAACCCTAAACGGACAGTAGATGGACCTGGGCCCCGGTTTGGCGCCGCGCGGATGGGTAGAGCCGCCTCGCTGCTACGGCGCGCTGATTCACGCCGGAAGGCCTCGTGGAGGTCCTCGAGGTGCGTACCGGGAAGTTCCCTCGGCCTCGGCCTGTGACGGGCCTACCTGCACCTACACAATGGTCAGCCGGCGAGAGTCTTCTGACCCGAGTAGCCCGAGGTGCGAGGGGCGACCTCGTGGGCGCCGCGTCTTAGCCCAGCGGGTTATCCACCGGCGGCTAGGCGGGCGTCTCCCCCTGCGAGCCTTAGAGATCGGGGGGACCAGAGTCACCGGCCCAGGTCGAGCGCGCCGAGGAGGTTCGAGAAGTCGTCGGTCCAGACAGCGGTGCCCGGCGAATGCCGGCAGGCGTGCCATCGTCGGTCAGCGACGGCCCTCAGGTCCTGCTCGTGC
>JALZII010000154.1 GCA_030860365.1 Actinomycetota bacterium | reverse complement strand
CGCGCGTCGCCGGCGGGGCAAGAGCGACCCGATCGACGCCGAGATGGCGGCCCGCCAGGCGCTGGCCGGCGAGGCGACCGCGGTCCCGAAGCTCACCACCGGGATCGTGGAGTCGATCCGGCAGCTTCGCGTTGCACGCGACAGTGCCCTCAAGGCGCGCAGCGCCGCGCTCTGCCAGCTCACCGACCTGATCGTCACCGCGCCCGACGGGCTGCGCGACCAGCTCTCACAGCGCAAGACGACACGCGGCAAGGCCACCCTCTGCTCGCGGCTGCGGCCCCGTGGCGGCCGGCTCGCAGAGCCCGCCGAGGCCGCGAAGTTCGCGCTGCGCTCACTCGCGCGGCGCATCGCCGAACTCGACGAAGAGATCACCGCCCTCGACGAGCAGCTCGCCACGCTCGTAGCGACCGCCGCGCCGCGCACCGCCCAGCTGCTCGGGATCTCCACCGGCCACGCCGGCCAACTGCTGGTCACCGCCGGACAGAACATCGAGCGCCTCGCCAACGACGGCGCGTTCGCGGCGCTCTGCGGCGCCAGCCCGATCCCCGTCTCCTCCGGCCGCCGCAACCGTCACCGCCTCAACCCCGGCGGCGACCGCGACGCCAACCGCACCCTGCACATGATCGCCGTCGTCCGTCTGCGCTACTGCCAACGCACCCGCGCTTACGCCCAGCGCCGCATCACCGAAGGCAAGACGAAGCCCGAGATCATCCGCTGCCTCAAGCGCTACATCGCCCGCGAGACCTACCACACGCTCTGCGCCGACCTCGCCGACCTAACCCAGCCGCCGCCCCGACCCGCGACGACCATCACGATCAACTGCGGCGCCGGCCCTCTCGGGCGCACCAGGCGCCGCTCTTGACATCTATAGGAACGTCCGGGGTAGGGCTGCGATTCCCGTGCCTCCTTGGCCGAATACCGAGCGGCGTGCATCGCCGCGTGAGAGGGACCGCTGGCTATAACGATCGCGCCGTAGCCCGCGAGGGCATCAGCATCAATCTGACCGACGCGGGACCCGATCAAGTTCATTGCCCGCGCCAACTCAGCGCCAAGGTTCATCAGCAGCGAGACGTGCGCTTCGTATCGCTGCTCCTCGCGATGTCGATCGGGGTGCCCGCCCCAAGCGGCGTACCACTTCGCAACGCGGTAGATGCCCTGGACTTGCTCCATGTCGTGATCCAGAACCAACAAGAAGTCCTGCAGAACCCGAGCGAAGTTGCGCAGGGCCGCCTCTACCCCAGAAGTTGCTTGCGCCGCGTGTGCCGCCAGCCAGGCTTGGACGGCGTCCAGACGCTCGGCATCCTCGATGCGGATGAAGGGTCTCGGCTCAAATAGGCCCTCCGTGCGCTGCCCCCAAAGCTGAGCGTCGATGCGCTCAAACAGTTCGATTGCGAGCGCGACATCAGGTGCCCTCGGCTCCACTGTCAGCTCAGGTCAAGGACTCGGGCGGTGGGCAGCGGCCAAGAGGAGGGAGCAGGTCCTGGCGGCGCACATCGCGGCGCCAGCGCGCAGCCTTACTTTGCGGGCGGATCCTTTGTGGGCGGTTTGCCAGGAGACAGCGGCGCCAAGTTCGTGGGCGCCGGTGGTTTGCTCGGACGTCCACCCGGCGTCTGAGAGGCCTTGTTGGTCGGACGCGGGGCGCGGGGCCGAGAGGGCCGATGGTTCACTTGGAACTATCCTCGTTGGCCTTTGTCGAGGCTAGCGGGACAAGAGTCGTCGCTGGAGGCGGAATGGCGGAATGGTGGGGCTGGTCAGGGCACTCAGGGCACCCTCAAGCAGCCTGGTGCTGGGACTCTTGTCCGCCATGTCTTCATGATAGCCCCAGCCGGGGCTAGCTGCCCCCCTCCGGTAGAAGGTCTATGCGGGCAATCTGGCTGGCGGCAAGGTATACGCCTCGTTCTGGTTCCAACCGCTGTGCCAGTACGCGGATGCCGTTCTCGTCGTAGCCGACGGTGCACAGCGCCTCGAGGTAGATGTCGTGCTGCGCCGGCGTTTGCCCGATGGCCGACCTGCGGCCGTATATCCCGCCGATGAGTCGAGGCTCCTGGTCGCTGTGCCCGGCCAGCTCGACGATCACCCAAGCACCCACTTCCCGTCGCCGTTGAAAGGCGTAGTCGAATGCATCGCGGGCCTCTCCGGCTCCAAACCCCGCCGCAACGAGCCCGGGAGGCCGTCCCGCAGCTCAGCCCGCGCTAGCAGGCGATTGAGGAACAGTCCACAACCCACCGGGATGCCGATCAATACTGCGCCGACGTACAGCGCTACCGCTCCTAAATGGTCGGTGATGTCGGCCACCTTCCCGACCCGGTCGACGACGTCCGCCGTCCACCAGCAGAAGGCCAAGTGAACCACCAAGGCATAGGCCACCGCCCGAAGCGCTAACCCCAAATCGCTGCGAGAGGAGCGGGCCGAGCGAGCCAAGCTCAGTTCGGCAATGACGAAGCCCGGCATCAACAAGGCGATCGCAGCGAAGATGGAGAAGGCGGTGGTAAGCAAGAGCGCGAAGCTTGCTCAGTGGTCCGGCCAGACCTTGGCTCAACCAGCCCGCCAGTGCTCAAGCGGCCAGACGCGCACGACCAGGTCCGCCCCCGCCCTCAGCGCGTGGTCGCTGACCAAACGCGCGAGGGCCTCCGACCGGCAGAGGTAGTGAACCTCCGAGTAGCGCGCCTGTCGCGCCCATGCTCCCATCAGCTCGGCTAGTCGACGGTTGCTCTTGCGAGTCAGCTCCACCTCGATCGCCGTGAGGCTCGATCCCGTTCCAAATGCCATGTCTGGCCGATGCGTGATCAGACTCCCCCCCGCCGACGTCCGGGGCGTCGCGATGCTCCACCGCCGATCTCCTCCCGAGTGCTCCTCGCGTCGCATCATTCGTTCCGTGATCACGTCGAAGCCATCGAGTTCTAGGCGGACGACGACGGCCGTCGCCTCCAGGCTGTGAACCAGGTCGCGTACGGCCGGTGCCGCCGCGCCGGCCGGGTGGACCAGGGCTGGCCCGGACAGCGGTCGAGAGGACCGGACCTGACCGCGCTGACGCAGAGCTCGAAGGCGACGCTGAGCGACCCGCTCCGAGACGCCGAACCGGCTCTCGATGTGGTGCGACTGCGCACAGCCGACCCGGTCGACGAAGGCCGCCATCGCAAGGTCCCGCTCTGTGAGCCTGACCTGCTCTTTCTTGCGGTTCGGAGTGGGCCGGCGAGCGGGCTCACCAACTCCTTGGGGGGTGATCAGGGTGGTCAAGCCAGACCCCCGCTCTGGTATAGGACGTCGCGCGATCCTCGCCCTCGGAACTTCGGCAGGAGCACATCCGGGACGGATCGGTCAGGGGCCGACCTTGGTGTCCACCAGACGTCCACGGGGGTGACGAACGCCGGGTGCCACCAGAGAAGGCTCCGTTGCCAAAAGGCGCTTCCCGCAGGGAAATCGTCGCCAGGCTACCCCGGACTTGCCCGCCCGTACCGCCCCGTCTCACCACTCATAATGGTGAGGTCCCTGGTTCGAATCCAGGCGGAGCTACTCGATGAACTCCCTGCAAAGAGGCGCTTTCGGGGCGCTTTGCAGGGAATGGTGTATGGGCTCGGGTCAACGCCTGGGTCAACACCCCGCGACATCCGCGCGGCCGAGGATGCTTTCGGGCCGTGGTGGAAACGCCCGCCACACGCG
>JALZII010000135.1 GCA_030860365.1 Actinomycetota bacterium | reverse complement strand
GCAGCGGGCACCACGTGGATCAGCCCTTCGTCGCCCGCGGCGTTGGTGCCCTGGTTCATCTGGGCCTGGCCCGTCGGGCTCGGCGGCTCGTCGGTCATGCCGAAGCGCGGCGGCTGGTTTCGGCTCTGGCTGCCGTCGGCGTTGGAGCCCGAGCGCTCACCCACCGCCCGACGTCCGGCACCGCTGCCGAGCGCCTCGTAGCTGACGTTCGGGAAGCTGCCGGCCGAGGAGCAGAAGCCGAACTGGAAGTTGAGCTTGAACGCGCCGTGGGCGTCTCGCGCGAACGAGGCGCCGCGGCCGACCGTGTCGGCCCCCTGGCATTGGGAGGTGCTGAAGGCCGCCTCGCCCCTCGGGGCAAACGACAGCATGGCCGCAAAGGCCAGAAACGTCATGGCGACGACCCAGGTGGCTCGTCGCTGGTTTGTCAGGGCTCTGTTCATTAAGGGGGTGGTTCCTTTCACCTTCGAGGGACTATGCGGTCGCGTCGAGGGTGCAGCCGAATGCACTCATCCGCAAGCGCGTTCACCGAAGTGCCACTTACGCTTATCCAGGTGATCTCCGCGGAGTCACCATTTGGTCTCCAGATGTTCACCTTCTGGACCTCCGCCTCTTCTGAACAGCCCGAAAAGTGACTCGGCGAGAGCCGGTCACCCGCCTTCCTCCCTTGGAGGCCACGAAGGTGACGGTGGCCCGAGCAGCCATCCTCTTTCGCCGGCGCAGCTCGCGCCGGTAGCGGCGCACCGGCCTGAGCACGATTCGTACGCGCCCCGCCTGGCGAGCGCGGACCAGGCTCGTGGAGATCGTTCGCACCTTTCCACGCCGCCGCCTGCGCACGCCGACGCGACCGCGCGCGACCGCCTTCAGGGCCCCGACCGCCGGAGCGGCGACCGAGAGCTCGACGTTGCCGTCGCGGCGCCTGCGCACGCCGATCTCGAGCTCGGGCGTCTCGCCGGTTCCGAGGTCCTCCTCCAGGTTCGCGCCCGGTGCCGGAGGCGGTGGCGGTCGCGGGGGCTCGGGCGCGGGCTCGGCCTGACGCAGGACGGTGAAGGCGTCGGCGCGCTCGTTGGCGTCGCCGAAGAAGAGGTTGCCGGCCAGGCTCACGAAGCCGATGCGGGCGCCGTCCGCGCTCAGGGTGGGATCGTTGAACACGTCGCCGTCGGTGTCCCCGCCCGTGTACGCGCGCGTGGCGCGCTCGATCGTCCGGGTGGGCAGGTCGACCACGTAGAGGTCGCGTACGGTCGCGGCCGGGCGCCGTGGCCCGGTGAAGCGCAGAGCCGAGCTCACGAAGGTCGTGCGCGTGGTGGTCAAGGCGAGGCGGCGGCCGTCGGCGGAGGTGGTCACGCTCTCGATGGGCGAGCTGGCCTCGGCGTCGCCGATCACCCCCTCGCGCGTCAGGTTCCTGGTGGACGCCTTCCGCGTAAGCCCCGGTGACATGTCGGTCGTGAACAGGTCGAGCCCCGGCCCGGTGCTGGCGTCGGGGCGGGGGCCGGCGCCGGTGAGGAATGCCAGCTTGCGCCCGCTGAAGTCCATCGCCGGCAGCAGCGAGGCGATGTTCGCGCGCAATGCGTCGGGCTCGGTGAGCGGCCCGAAGCAGGGTCCGGTCGAGCTCTGGTCGAAGGCGACCTGCGCTCCCGGTGGGCAGGCGGGGTCGTCGGGATCGGAGACGCCGGTGATGCGGCGGGTGGGCGCCGCCGGCCCGTCGGCGACCCGGCGCCAGAGGTAGTAGAAGGCGTCCGGGTCGGTGTTCTCGCCGCCGATGAAGCGCGTCTGGGCGGGAGCGTTGCGGCCGGTCCAGACCACCGTGCTCCCGTCCCCGCTGATGCCGGCGGCCCCCTGGGCTCCCGCCGCCGGCTGTCCGGAGTCCTTCGTGCGGGTCACGAGCGTGGTGGTCCGGGCCGCGCGGTCGCGCACGAAGACCTGGTTGCCGGGCGTGGTCGGGCCGGCCTCGGCGGGCAGGTCGGAGGCCGGCTCGACGGTGCGAAAGACCACCTTCGCGCCGTCGGCGCTGATCGAGGCCCCTCGGCTGACTTCGGAGCCCGGGTCGCGCCCCGGGAACGAGGTGTCGCGAGGGGCGTATGTGGCCGGCACGCTGCCGCCGCTCTTCGCCGAGACGAGCTCGAACGCCCCCGCGTTCCGTATCGGGACGGCCATGTCGCGGACGTAGACGTCGATGTTCCCGTTGGCGTCTGCGGGCACGAGCCTCTGGGCGGTGGAGAAGGCCACGTAGCGGCCGTCGGCGCTCACCGACGGGTTCTGGGCGCCACGCACCAGCAGATCGTTGGACCCCTCCTCGTGAAAGTTGCCGTCGGCCACCAGCGTCAGCGCGCCGGTCTGCAGGTCGCGGCGGAATATCCCGCCGACCCGGTACTGGCCGGGGGGATCGGGGTCGTCGTCAGCGAAGAAGTTGCGTGCCCGGGTCTGGAAGACCACGTAGCGCCCGCCGGAGGCGACCGCGGCGAACTGGGAGGCGTCGTCGCCCTGCTCCCGGCGCTCCAGCGAGGCCGAGATGATCGTGGCGCCCTCGCCGTAGTAGGCGGTCGCTGCTGCCACGGGCGCCGCCAGGCAGGCGCCCAGCGCCAGGGCCACCGCCCAGCGTCGCCGGCTCATCGGATCCTCACCCGCTTGCGGATGGTCGCGCGGTTTCCCGCGCGGTCGCGCGCCTTGATCGTGACGCGGTAGCGGCCGGCACGGCGATAACGGTGTGTCGCCCTCGGCCGGCGCTTGGTGCGCTTGCGGTCGCCCCAGGAGATCGACACGCTCGAGCGCCTCAGCCTGCTGGTGGCGTCGGCCACCCGCACGCTCAGCTTGCGCCCCCGCTTGCGCTTCAGCCGCGCGCGCGGGCGCGTGCGGTCGACGTTCAGCCTCTCGGCCCGGGCCGTGGTCTCCTGTCCGAAGGAGTCGACGGCGATCATCTCCAGCGTGTGGCGCCCGTCGTCGAGCTCGTTGCGCCCGAGCACTGTGCCGAGGCCACGGATGCCTTCCTTCACCGGCTCGTCGTCGATGCTCACCGTGTAGGTCACCGGGCTCACCGCGCTCGCAGCCGCCTGCCAGCTGATGCCGGTCCGGCGGCGGCGGATCCAGTCCTGGGGCGCCACCACCAGGAAGTCCCTGGGGGGAGCGTCGATCACCACGGCGGCGATCTGCGCGAACGACGACCCACCCTGGCCGAAGCCCACGATGGCGTCGCCCTGTCCGGAGCCCGACAGGGCGAGCTGGTTCACCGGACCGCCGCTGGAGGCACTGGCGTCCGTGGTCTCGGGTACGCCGTCGGCGCGCCGCTCCTGCACGGTCACGACCCCCCGGCTGCCGACCCTGCTCTTCCAGGCCAGCGCCCCCGCCTCGTCCTCTGACTGGTCGAGGACCGGCTCGGGTGCGGCCGTGCTGCGCCCGTCGTCGATCCGTTCGGTGCGCCCCACGTCGCCGGTGTCCCCGGAGGTCGCGAGCGTCGTCGCGCCCGATCCGAACGCCGAGAGGAAGGTGTCCCTCGCGGTGATGCCCACGCTCGGTATTCCCGGCGCCGCGCGGGCGCCGCCGTCGAGCAGGCGGGGTCCTCCGAAGGAGTTGGCGCCCTCGGTGAACTCGTCGCCGATGGTGTTGACGAACAGGCGGGTGTTGCCAAGACGGGATCCGGACCCGGGCTGCTGGCGCAGCGTCACGGCGGCCTGGCCGAACTGCGCGACGTCGAGCCCGAAGCCGTCAGCGGGCCCCCGCAACGGCGCCCCCCCGAAGCTCGTCGGGCTGGCGATGAGCGCGAAGCCGGTGGACGAGCCGAACAGCCGCCGCGCCCAGATCCGGTCGACGAAGTCGTCCCCGGGCTCCTGAAAGGCGACTACTCCGGTGCCGCGCTGGTCGATGCCCACCTTGGGTGAGTTGGCTGCCGTGGGTGTCCGTACGGGCACGCCGGGGTTGCGGTCGACGGGCGTCCCGTTGACCGACCAGAGCGAGCCGTTGTAGCGCGCCACCCTCACGTCCGCGCCCACGTAGCCGGGGGGGTTTGAGCCCGAGCTGGCGTCGGTCACGACCCGGTAGGTCAGGTAGGCCTGCCCGGCGCGGCTCATTGCCAGGCTGGGGAAGGTCGAGGTGGCCTCGCCGATGTTGAAGTCGAAGGGGATGGGCCGCTGAAAGCTCGAAGCGCCGGGGTCCAGGGTCGCCGAGAACATCCGGTCCGAGCCCGCGCCGAACTCCTGGGCCCAGGTCACCACCAGCCGGCCGCCGTTGCCGGCGCCTATGCGGGGCCAGTAGGCGTCGAAGGCGTTGGTGGTGTCGATTCGCTGGGGGGCCGACCACGCGCCGGCGGTGAAGCGCGCGGCGAAGACGTGGGCGCGGCCGTTGAAGCGCTTGCGGTAGACCAGCCCGCCCGTCCCGTCCTCGGCCATGGCCACCCCGCCCAGCTCGAGCACGCTCGAGCTGGGGCCGTCGATCTGTCGAACGTTGGTGATCAGCGCCGAGGCCTCGGAGGGCAGGACCACGGCGAGCAGCACCACAAGAGCCGCACACGCGCGAGAGGACATCCACTCCAGGGTGGAACCGCAAGCCCGCCCTTGCCGTTACCGAACGGCTATCAAGTGGCTACCAAGTGGTGAAAGAGGCTCAGGTACACGGTCAGGGATAGGAGTGAGTGTTGGTTGAGTGTTGTCGGCTCGGTCCAGCGGTCATTTCACCACTCCATTTCCACTTCTTATCCAATGGGTCACGCCGCGTTCACCATGTCCCGACCCGGCCGGGCTGAGACTGATCGCGTTCCCAGTTTTCCCGACTCAGGAGTCGATCTGCTCATGTCTCGACCACGTCTCACACTGCTCGGGGTGGCGGCTGCGTTTGTCGCCGTCGCCGTGACCGTGCCCGCCGGCGCCGCCGCCAGGACGACCATCTCGGCCAGCGGCTCCACCTCCATGCAGAAGCTCTACATCCAGCTGGCCAAGGGCTACCGGAAGTCCTCGGCGCGCGTCAGGCGCAACGTTCGCTTCCTCGAGCCCTCCGGTGGCGCCTCCGACGTCGGGATCAAGGAGGGCGCCTCCGGCCGCGTGAAGATCGGTCTCTCGTCCCGTGACCCCAAGTCGGGCGATCCGGGCGTCTTCAGCAAGGTCGCTCGCGACGCGGTCTGCGTGACCACCGCCAGGGAGAACCCGGTGAGCAACATCTCGCAGGACCAGGTGAGGTCGATCTTCACCGGGTCGGTCTCGAGCTGGAGCAGCGCGAAGCGTGCGGGCCTCAGCGGGGTCCGCTCCTCGGGCTCGATCGACCTCGAGGTCAGAAACTCTCGCTCGGGTACCGCCGACGCGTTCCAGAACATCTTCCTGGGACAGAACAAGTTCGTGGCGGGAAGCGCCACCGAGCACAGGTCGGCGGGCGCCCAGGCCAGGGCCATCGGCCGCAACCCGAACGCCATCGGCTACGCCTCGTTCGTCAACACCCGCGGGATGCACGCCGTCCCCTACCGGGGCGTCGCCTGCAATCTGCGCAACGCGAAGTCCGGGCGCTACTTCGGCGCCCGTAACTTCTGGTTCGTCACCCGCGGCAAGCCGAAGGGCGCCACGAAGGCGTTCATCCGCTACATCCGGCGCAGCAGGTCGGCCAAGCGCATCATCGGCAGGGGCTTCATCCCCCTCCGCTAGATGGGAGCTGCTGCCGCGAGAAGACCCCGGCGGGCGTCGAGCTCGCCGGGCCGGGGACGCGCGCGGGGGGGCCAAGCC
>JALZII010000037.1 GCA_030860365.1 Actinomycetota bacterium | reverse complement strand
GGGGGCCAGGAGGGCACCGGCCAGGAGGGCGCAGAGGAGGCAGGGCAGGAGCACTCGGCGGCTCATCCGGCGCTAGAACCCGGGTCCCGGCGGAAAGTCGCCGCCCAGAGCTACGCTGGGCCGGTGCCTCGCCGCTTCTCTCACAGGCTGCGCGTGCGCTATTCGGAGTGCGATCCCCAGAACGTCGTCTTCAACGCTCACTACGTGGCCTGGTTCGACATCTTGATGACCGAGCTCTGGCGCCAGGTCCCCGGTGGCTACGCGGCCATGGTGGGGGCGGGAACGGAGATGGTCGTGGCCCAGGTCAGCGTCCGCTACCTCGCGGGCGCCCACTTCGACGACGAGCTCGACCTGAGCGCCTCGGTGGGCCGACTCGGCAACACGGGAATGACCACTCACATCGAGGTGCTTCGCGGGGAGGAGGCACTCGCTGACGGCGAGCTGCGCCACGTGTTCATCGATTTGGCCAGCAAGCAGAAGAGGCCGATCCCCGACGAGGTTCGTCGCGCGCTCGAGCCGTACCTCGAGCCCGTGGAAGCGCCGGCCTGATGATCCACCTGCGGATCGTCGCGCCGCAGGACACCGCGAAGAAGGCGCTCGACCTGCTGCGGGCGGAAGGCTCGGTGTGCAACGTGATCCACCTGCCCGGCGTGGCTCAGAAGCCTGATGGAGACGTGATCCTCGCTGACGTCGCGCGCGAGGACGCCAGCGTGGTGATCGACGACCTGCGCGAGCTGCGGATTCCCGAGCAGGGGTCGATCACGCTCGATTCCATCGACACGCAGCTCTCCGAGGGCGCCCGGAGGGCGGAGGAGCATGCCCCCGGCCTGCCGTCGGACGCGGTGGTCTGGGAGGAGGTGGAGTCGCGCACGGAGGAGGACACCGAGCTGAGCGCCAGCTTCGTGATCTTCATGGTGCTCGCGTGCCTGATCGCCGCGGCCGGCATCCTGACCGATCAGCCCATCCTGATCGTCGGAGCGATGGTCGTGGGCCCGGAGTTCGGCCCGCTGGCGGGCCTGTCGGTGGCGCTGGTGGAGACGCGCGCCGAGCTGGCACGTCGATCACTCGTGGCTCTGGCGATCGGCTTTCCCGCCGGCATCGTGCTTGCCGCTCTGGCCACGCTGGCCTTCAAGGGACTTGGAGTCATCCCCCAGGAGTTCGACCCCCGCGACCACCCGGCCACCGCGTTCATCTCCGAGCCCGGCTTCTTCTCGTTCTTCGTGGCCTACGTGGGCGGGACCGCGGGGGTCCTCTCGCTGACCTCGACCAAGTCGGGCGTGCTGATCGGGGTGCTCATCTCGGTGACCACGATCCCCTCCGCGGCGAACATCGGGGTCAGCGTGGCCTATGGCGACGCCGCCGGAGCCGCCGGAGCCGCCGCCCAGCTCGCAATCAACCTCGCCGCGATCGTGCTGGCCGGCGTTGTCACCCTCTTCCTCCAGCGCCGCCTTTACGTGGAGCGAAGGCGCGAGCACCTGAGAGACCCCGTCCGCACCGAGGCCGATCTTCCGCTCGGCCGAAGCCGTCGCGCCCGGGCGGCCGACGAGCGGCCCTAGCCGAGTTCGCGCTCGGCTCTGAGCACCCCGGGCGCCTGGGCGGATCCGCGAGCCGTCGTCGCCACGAGGGTCGGCAAGGGCCGCGACCGAGGCAGGGTATCCGGCCCCGGGGGCGAATCTTGGGCGCAGGTGTCCTTCGGTACCCTCGCTTCTGCGCGCACCATGGAGAAGTTCGTGATCGAAGGCGGCTACCCGCTGTCAGGCACGGTGGTCCCGGCGGGTAACAAGAACGCCGCCCTCCCAGTCCTGGCAGCAACGCTCCTCACCGAGGAGGAGGTCGTGCTGCGCAACATTCCGCGCATCCGCGACGTGCAGGCCATGACCGAGCTGCTCTCCCGCCTCGGCGTGTCGGTCGAGTGGCGCGAGGACAACGTGGTGGCCCTCCGGGCCGACCGGGTGACGGGCACCGAGGCCGACCCCGAGCTCTCCGAGCGCATCCGGGCCTCCTTCCTGCTCGCCGGCCCGCTTCTGGGGCGCTTTGGCCACTGCGAGATGCCCCCGCCGGGCGGCGACGTGATCGGCCGCCGCCGGCTGGACCCTCACCTCGACGCCTTCCGGGCCCTGGGAGCCGAGGTCTCCTCGAACGGCCGCTTCAGCATCGAGGCTCCTTCGGGCGGCCTGCGCGCGTGCGACTTCTTCATGGACGAGCCCTCGGTGATGGCCACCGAGAACGCGCTGATGGCCGCCGCGCTCACCCCCGGGGCCACCGTGATCCGCAACGCCGCGTCCGAGCCGCACGTCCAGGACCTGTGCCGCCTGCTGTTGCAGATGGGCGCCCGGGTGGAGGGGATCGGCACCAACCAGCTGGTGGTGCACGGGCAGGAGTCGCTGGGTGGGGCGGATTTCGCGATCGGGCCCGACTACATCGAGATCGCCTCCTTCATCGCCTTGGCCGCCTGCACCGGCGGCGAGCTGCGCATCCAGGAGTGCAATCCCGACGACCTGCGCATGACGCGCCTCGCCTTCGCACGCCTGGGCTGCCAGATCGACTTCGAGGGCGACGACGTCGTGATCCCCGGGGGCCAGCGGATGCGCATCCGCGACGACGAGGGCGACGCGGTCTCGAAGATCGAGGACGGCCCCTGGCCTGCCTTTCCCGCGGACCTCACCTCGATCGCCCTGGCCATCGCCACCCAGTCCGAAGGCCTCATACTCATCCACGAGAAGATGTTCGAGAACCGCCTGTTCTTCGTCGACAAGCTCGTGTCCATGGGCGCTCGGGTACTGCTCTGCGATCCACACCGCGTGGTCGTCAGCGGCCCGAGCCGGCTTCACGGCGAGCGCATGGAGAGCCCGGACATCCGGGCCGGCATGGCGATGCTCATCGCCGCGCTGTGCGCCGAAGGCACCTCGGAGATCGGCAACATCCGCCAGATCGACCGCGGCTACGAGCGCATCGACGAGCGGCTGCGGGCGCTGGGCGCGCGCATCGAGCGCGTGGCCGCCGAGCGCGTGCCGGCCTGAGGCATGGGCCCGGTGCTCGCCCGAGAGCGATCGGCCCGGTGCTCGCCCGCGTGCAAGCGGTGCGGTATGCGCCCGCCCGGGATGCTCGGGCTGCGTTCCTCCGCCTAGCCTGCAGAGGGACCTATGAGCCACCCGATCCCCCCCGGGACGCGCGACGTCCTGCCCGACGAGATGCTCGAGCTGCGCGAGCTGTCCGAGGGCCTGCGCACCGCCTTCGGCGAGGCCGGCTACGGCGAGGTCTGGACGCCCGCGCTCGAGTACGAGGAGACGCTTCGCACCGGGGACGCCGGCGGCGCCGGGGCGGGTTATCGGCTCTTCGACGAGCAGGGGGAGGTGCTGGCCCTGCGCTCGGACATGACCATCCCCATCGCACGGGTGGTGGCCACGCGCCTGGGCGATGCCCAGCCCCCCCTGCGGCTCTGCTACTTCGGGCACGCCTATCGCGCCGCCGAGCGGCGCACGGCCGAGCTGCGCGAGTTCCTGCAGGGCGGCATCGAGTTGATCGGCCTGCCCGGGGCGGAGGGCGAGGCGGAGGTGATCGCGCTCACCGAGGACGCTCTGGACCGGGCCGGCCTGCGCCGTCACCGCGTGGGCGTGGGCGACGGCACCCTGTTCGCCCGGCTGCTCGACGACGCCGACGTGCCCGAGGACGCGCGCGAGGGCCTCGTGGGCTGCCTGTCCTCCCGCGACCTCGTGGGCCTCGAGCGCCGGGTGGACGAGCTCGGGCTGGGCGCGGCCTCGCGCGAGCGGCTCGTGAGCTTGCCGTCCCTGCGCGGCGGGGCGGAGGTGCTCGAGCGGGCGGGAGGGGCGGTGGACGCCCTGCTTGAGCTGCACGAGCTCCTGGCCGAGCGAGGGGTGGCCGACCGGGTGATCTTCGACCTCGGCCTGCTGCGCCAGCTCGGCTACTACACCGGGCCCGTGTTCGAGGTCTACGACCCCGCGGTGGGCTTTGCCCTCGGCGGCGGCGGGCGCTACGACGAGCTGATCGGGCGCTTCGGGCGCCCGCTTCCCGCGTGCGGCATGGCGCTCGACGTGGGCCGGGTGCACCTCGCCCAAGCGGCCGAGGAGCGGCTGCGATGAGCGCTGCGCTGACGGTCGCCGTGCCTCGCGGCGCCCTGTTCGCCGAGACGCTCGACCTCCTCGACCGCCTGGAGCTCGACACGGCCGACGTCCGTGCCAACGACCGCCGGCTGTGGTTCGCCGACGCGGGCATCGTGACCGTGCGCCCCAGCGACGTCCCCACCTACGTCGAGCACGGCGCGGCCGACCTCGGCATCACCGGCAAGGACGTGTTGACCGAGCAGGCGGACGCCGACGTGTACGAGCTGGTCGACCTGGGCTTCGGCTCCTGTCGCATGGTGGTGGCCGCGCGCGAGGGCGAGGACTCACTCGGGGAATCGCTGCGCCGCCTCGGCCGCGTGCGGATCGCGACCAAGTACCCCCGCACGGCGACCGCCTGGTTCGCGCGCACGGGTCGCCAGGCGGAGGTGGTGGAGGTCAAGGGCTCGGTGGAGCTGGCGCCGCTGTGTGGCCTTGCCGACGCCATCGTGGACCTGACCGCCACGGGCCGCACGCTGGAGGAGAACGGGCTCGAGGCCATCGAGGAGGTCGGGTCCAGCACCGCCCGGCTGGTGGCCAACCCGGTGGCCCACAAGCTCAAAGCCGCTGAGGTGGACGCGCTCGTGGCCCAGATCAGGGGGCTCGAATGAGGATCGTCACTGCCGAACGGCCTCGCTCGAGCGAGGCCGCACCCGAGCTCGAAGAGGCGGTGCGCGGCATCCTCGACGAGGTGCGCCGGGACGGCGACGCCGCGGTGCTGCGCCTCACCGCCCGCTTCGACTCGGCCGAGCTGGCCCCGAAGCAGCTGCGGGTGGATGCCCGGGAGGTCGAGGCCTCGGTCGGGGCTCTCGAGCCGACGGTGCTCGAAGGCCTGCGCCTGGCGGCGGCGAACGTGAAGGCCGTCGCGCGCGCTCAGCTGCGCCAGCCGCTCTCGATGTCGCTCGACCAGGGCCAGCGGGTGGAGATCGCCGAGCTGGCGGTGCGGCGGGTGGGCGTCTACGCGCCCGGCGGCCTGGCCCCCTACCCCTCGAGCGTGGTGATGTGCGCGGTGACCGCCCGCGCCGCCGGCGTGGAGGAGGTGGCAGTCTGCGCGCCGCCCGGGCCGGGCGGCCGCGCTCATCCCGCGATCCTGGCCGCCTGCGTGCTCTGCGGGGTGACCGAGGTCTACCGCATGGGAGGCGCCCAGGCGATCGGCGCGTTCGCCTACGGCACGGAGTCGGTCCCCGCGGCCGACGTGGTGGTCGGCCCCGGCAACGCCTACGTGCGCGAGGCCAAGCGCCAGGTGGCCGGCGCGGTGGGGATCGATGGCCTGATGGGGCCGAGCGAGCTGGCGGTCGTGGCCACCGAGGGCGCCGATGCCGAGCTTGCGGCCCTCGACCTCCTGGCCCAGGCCGAGCACGGGGAGGACTCCGTGCTGACGCTGGTCTCGCCCGACGCCGCGCTGCGCGAGGCAGTGGTCGAAGCGGTGGCGCGCCTTGCACCTGCGCGGCCGAGCGCCGCGAACGCCGAGCTGCGCGTGGTGGCGGCCGACAGCCCGCGGCACGCGGTGGGGTTGGCCGACGAGCTGGCGCCCGAGCACCTCCAGCTGGTGGGGGAGGAGGCCGAAGGACTGGCGGATCGCGTGCGCAGCGCGGGCTGCCTGTTCGTGGGCCGCGACGCCGCCACCGCGTTCGGCGACTACGTGGCCGGCTCGAACCACGTGCTGCCCACCGGCGGCGCCGCGCGCTTTGGGTCGGCCCTGTCACCCGCCACCTTTCGCCGCCGCATGGCCCGTGTGTCGCTCCCCGGCGCCGCCGCCACCCGCCTGGCCCCGGCCGGCGCCGCCGTGGCCCGGGCCGAGGGCTTTCCCGTTCATGCGGAGTCGATGGAACGGCGCGCGTGAGCCGAAGCGCGGACATCTCACGCACGACCGGCGAGACCGACGTCCGACTGCTCCTGGCCCTGGACGGCGCGGGCGAGGGCGAGCGCGAGACCGGCGTGGCCTTCTTCGATCACATGCTCGACGCCCTGGCGCGCCACGGCGGGCTGGATCTCGACGTGCGGGTCGACGGCGATCTCGAGACCGGGCCTCATCACACGGTGGAGGACACCGGGTTGGCCCTCGGGGCGGCGCTGGACGAGGCGCTCGGCGACCGTGCGGGCATCGAGCGCTACGGGCACGCCGTGGTGCCCATGGACGAGGCGCGAGCCGGCGCGGCGATCGACCTCTCCGGGCGGCCCTTCACGGCCTTCGAGGCGGCTCTCGAGCCCGTGCGCATCGGGGACTTCGACAGCGACCTGGCCGAGGAGTTCTTCCGCGCGGTGGCAAACAGCGCCAAGCTCACCCTGCACCTGCGCCTGGAGGCGGGCACCAACACCCACCACATGGTCGAGGCGCTGTTCAAGGCCTTCGCCCGCGCCCTGCGGATGGCCGTGGCCGAGACCGGCTCGGGCGGCGTGCCCTCCACGAAGGGCGTCTTGTGAGGGGCAGGTCCGACACTCGGGCTGAGCCCCTCGCCCGGGTGGCGATCCTCGACTACGGGATGGGCAACCTCCGCTCGGTCGAGAAGGCCTTCGAGCAGGTCGGCGCACGAGCTGTGCGCACGCGCGACCACGAGGAGGTGCGCCGCGCCGACGGCGTGGTGCTGCCCGGCGTGGGGGCGTTCCCGCGCGCCATGACGGGCGTGCGCGCGCACGGCTTCGACCGGCTGCTGCGCGAGCGGGTGACGGCTGGCGTGCCGGTGATCGGCCTGTGCGTGGGAATGCAGCTGCTGTTCGAGTCCTCCACGGAGCTGACCGGCGCCGGGGGCATCGGGCTGCTTGCCGGCCAGGTGCGCGGCCTCGAGTCCGACGGCCTCAAGATCCCGCAGATCGGGTGGAACCCGGTCTCATGGCGGCGTGAGAGCCCGCTCGTGGCCGGCCTTCCGGATCCCTGTCCCTTCTACCACGTGCACTCCTTCGCCCCGCGGCCGGTCGACGGTGACGTGGTGGGCACCGCCACCTACGGCGCGGAGTTCGCCAGCGTGGTGGCGCGCCCGCCGGTCTACGGCGTGCAGTTTCACCCTGAGAAGTCGGGACGCGACGGGCTCGCGCTCCTCGGAAACTTCGTGCGCCTGTGTGTCGCATGATCCTGCTCCCCGCGGTCGACATCCACGATGGCCGGGCCGTGCGCCTCCAGCAAGGCGACTTCGCGCGTGAGACTGTCTACGAGGACGACCCGGTGGAGGCGGCGCGCCTGTTTGGCGTCGCCGGAGCCCGGGCCCTGCACGTGGTGGACCTCGACGGCGCGCGCGAGGGCGAGCCGACCAACCTGGGTCACCTCGAGCGCATCGTGCGCGAGCTCGGGCTGCCGGTGCAGTACGGGGGCGGCCTGCGGTCGCTGAAGTCGGTGCAGCGGGCCCTCGGCGCCGGGGTGGAGCGGGTGATCATCGGGACTGCCGCGTTGACCGACGCCGCGTTTCTCGAGCAGGTGCTGAACAGCTTCCGTGACGAGGTGGCGGTAGGCGTGGACGTGAGGGGCGGGCGGGTCTCGGTGAAGGGCTGGACCGAGGAGACGGCCGGTGAGCCCGAGCAGGTGCTGGCCGAGTTGGGGGAGCGCGGGGTCTCGCGGGTCGTGTACACCAGCGTGGAGCGAGACGGGATGCTGGAGGGGCCCGACCTGGAGGAGGTTCGAGGGGTATGTGCCGCGTTCTCGGGCGAGGTCGTCTACTCGGGCGGGATCGGTTCGCTCGACGAACTGCGCGAGCTGAGGGAGTTGGGGCTTTCAAACCTTGTCGGCGTGATCTCCGGCAAGGCCCTGTACGAGGGCCGGTTCGAGGTGGGCGAGGCCCAGGCGGTGCTGGATCCGTGAGGTGTGGCGAGTTCACCGGACTATGTCCGGCTAAGTCGCCACGAGGGCGCTGATGCTCCTTCGCCGCGTGATCCCCTGCCTCGACGTCGACAAGGGCCGCGTCGTCAAGGGCACCAACTTCGTGGACATCCGGGACGCCGGCGATCCCGTCGAGCTGGCGGCCCGCTACCAGGACGAGGGGGCGGACGAGCTGTGCTTCCTCGACATCACGGCTTCTCACGAGAAGCGCGAGACCGTGGCCGCGCTGGCGCGCCGCTGTGCCGACGAGATCTTCATTCCCTTCACCATCGGCGGCGGGGTGCGCTCGCCCGAAGACGCCCAAGCTGTGCTCGATGCGGGGTGCGACAAGACGGCGGTCAACTCCGCCGCGGTGGCCGACCCCACGCTGATCGAGCGGCTCGCCGAGGTGTTCGGCGCGCAGTGCGTGGTCCTGGCCATCGACGCGCGCGGGCGCGCGGAGGGCGGCTACGACGTGCTGGTGAACGGCGGTCGCACCCCCACGGGACGAGAGGCCGTCGAGTGGGCGCGCGAGGGCGTCGAGCGCGGCGCCGGGGAGATCCTGCTCACGAGCATGGACCGTGACGGCACCGAGGACGGCTTCGAGCTCGAGCTGACGCGTCGGGTGGCCGATGCCGTCGAGGTGCCGGTGATCGCGAGTGGCGGCGCGGGCTCGGCCAAGCACCTGGTCGAGGCCGTGGAGCAGGGCGGGGCCGACGCCGTGCTCGCGGCGTCGATCTTCCACTACGGGCAGACGACGGTTCGCGAGGCCAAGGAACGCATGCGTGACGCGGGCGTGCCCGTCCGCCTCTGATGCCCGGGCCGCCGGGCGAGTTGCGCGAGCGGGTGCGTGCCGTGCCGGGCATGGACAGGCTGCTGCCTCTGCTGGTGGAGCTGCCCCCCGCCCATCTGGTCGGAGGGGCGGTGCGAGACCTACTGCGCTACGAGCCGGCGGTGGACCTCGACGTGGCGCTGGAAGGCGACGCGGTGGCAGCCGCGCTCGAGCTGGCGGAGCGGATGGGGGGCCGCGCCGTGCGTCACGACCGCTTCGGCACGGCCACGGTCACCGCCGCCGACGGGCTGACCTTCGACGTGGCCGCCACCCGCCGCGAGAGCTACCCCCAGCCCGGATCCCTGCCGCGGGTGAGGCCCGCGCCGCTGAAGGACGATCTCGCCCGGCGGGACTTCGCCGTCAACGCGATGGCGATCGGCCTGACCGGCGACGACCTGGGACACATGCGCGATCCCCTGGACGGCCTCGCGGACCTCGCGAACAAGGTGGTCCGCGTGCTGCACGAACGCTCCTTCGAGGACGACCCCACACGGATCCTTCGGGCGGCGCGCTATGAGGCGCGGCTGGGGTTCGCCATGGACCCCGCCACCGAAGGGTTTGCCCGCGAGGCGGTTGCGGGCGGGGCGCTCGACACCGTGTCCGGCGAGCGGATCGGGGAGGAGCTGCTCAAGCTGCTGGCCGAGACCGAGGCCGGCAGGGCGGTGGGCCGCTTGGGCGACCTGGAAGCCGACGTGGCGCTGCACCCCGAGCTGCACGCCGAGGCCGAGCTCGTGGCGGGGGCCGAGCTGGGCGCGCTGGAGACGGGGGCCGATCGGGCGCTGGCGGGCCTGGCCGCGCTGGCGGTCGGCTCGCCGTCGAAGCTGGGGGACTGGATCGGGACGCTCGGCCTGGATGCCCAGCGGCGGGAGGCCGCCGGGCGAGCGGCCCGTACCGCCCCCCTGCTGGCCGGCGAGCTTGCGCGCCCGCTGCGACCGTCCGAGATCCGTGCGCTGCTTCGCCGTGAGCCCCCCGAGGCGCTGGCGGTCTCGCTCGCGCTCGGCGCGCCCGCTGAGCCGGTGCTGCGCTGGGCCCGCGAGCTGCAGCACACCCGCCTTGCCATCTCGGGGAACGACCTGATCGCGGAAGGGATCGCTCCCGGGCCCGCCGTGGGCGCCGCCCTGGAGGAGACGCTGCGCCGTACCCTCGACGGCGACGTGGAGGGCCGCGAAGAGCAGCTCGCCCTGGCGGTGCGCGTGGCGCGGGAGGGATCGTGAGCGATCACTTCGCCCTGACGCTTCCGGGCGCCCGAGTGACCTTCTCCACCCGGCGAGGCGGGGTCAGCGAGGGACCGTTCGAGTCGCTCAACCTCGGGTTGTCGACCGAGGACGAGCCCGAGCGGGTGATGGAGAACCGCCGCCGCCTGACCGACGACACCGGGGTGTGCCACATGGCGCTCGGCCGCCAGGTGCACGGCACCGAGCTGGAGATGTGGACCGCGCCCCCGGCGGGCGACCCGCCGGAGGTCGACGGCCACCTGACCGGCGCGCGCGGCCTGGGCCTGATGGTCCAAGTGGCCGACTGCCTGCCGGTGGCGCTCGCCGGCCCGGAGCAGGTGGCGATGCTGCACTGCGGCTGGCGCGGGCTGGCCGGCGGCATCGCAGGACGAGCCCTCGAGCACTTCGACGAGCCGCCCGCCGCCGCGATCGGCCCGGGGATCGGGCGCTGCTGCTACGAGGTGGGAGACGAGGTGCTGGCGGCCTTCTCCCACCACGAGGGGGTGGCGGAGCGGCGGATGCTCGACCTGCGGGGGGTGGCCCGTGGCGAGCTCGAGGCCGGCGGGGTAACCGAGGTGCTCGAGGTCGACCTCTGCACCAGCTGCCACCCGCAGCTGTTCTTCTCCCACCGCCGCGACGAGGGCGTGACCGGTCGCCAGGCGGGGGTGATCGTGCGCGATGGATCCTGAGCGCGTACGGGCCAACCTCGAGCGGGTGCGTGAGGCGATTGGCCCGGGCCCCGAGGTGCTCGCGGCGGTCAAGTACGTGCAGGCCGAGGACCTTCCGGCGCTCGCCGAGGGGGGCGTGACCCTCGTCGGCGAGAACCGCGCTCAGGAGCTGGCGGCAAAGCAGGATCTGCACGGCGAGCTGTTCACCTGGGACTTCGTCGGCGCGCTGCAGAGCCGCAAGGTCAAGGACGTGGCGCCCTTGGTGCGGCTGATCCACTCGGTGGCCAGCGAGTCGGCGCTGCGCCAGCTCGCCCAGCACCCCGCGCCCGAGGTGCTGCTGCAGGTCAACGTGGCCGGCGAAGAGGGGAAGGCCGGGATCGCGCCGGAGGAGTTGGGGAGCTACATCGAGCGCTGCCCCGTGCCGGTCACCGGACTGGCCACCATGCCGCCGGCGGTCGAGCGGCCCGAGGACAACCGCCGTCACTTCGCCCGCTTGGCCGAACTGGCGGGCGCGCACGCCCTGAGCAGGCTCTCCATGGGCACGAGCCAGGACTACGCGGTGGCCGCCCAGGAGGGCGCGACCATCGTGCGGCTGGGCTCGGTGCTCTTCGCCTGAAGGCCGCTGCCCGTCCCTCATTTCGCCCGCCATGCAATTGAGGATTTCTTTCATCGCCCCAATGAAGCCGTCGCCACGTCGATACTGACCGCAGTCCGGGCCAGGAGGCCCGACTCCCTCCGATCGCGGTGTCCCGACCCCGCAGAGGCACCCAATGGCCTTCAGCACCCAGCTCTCAGCGAACCGTGGCGCCGCCCGTTCGACCTCTCTGCGCTCTGGTGTCACCGGCTGGCGCAGGCGTACGGGCGCGCTGTTGCTCGCGCTGCTCGTCGGCGCTGTGCTCGCAAGCACCGCCCAGGCGGACCCGCCGCCCGTCCTCCTTGGAACCGCCGACAGCTTTGCGATCCTGCTGTGGCAGCAAGATCACGAATTCGGGCCCTTCGGTGATCAACGGCAACCTGGGCCTGCATCCGGGCACTTCGGTCACCGGATTCCCGCCCGGACCGTCAACGGCGCCCAGCACATCAACGATGCTGTCGCACAGCAGGCCAAGGCCGACCTCGCGATCGCCTACAAGGACGCCGCTGGACGGCCGAACACTGCGACGCTGCCCCCCGATGTCGGCGGGCGAAGGCTCACCGCCGGCGTCTACAGGACCGGGTCGGTCGCCTCGCTTGGGTTGACGGGCAACCTGACGTTGGACGCGCAGGGCGACCCGCGCGCGGGTGTTCATCTTCCAGATCGAGTCGACGCTGACGACGGCAAGCGCCAGCAGTGTCCGCCTCATCAACGGCGCCCAGGCGTGCAACGTGTACTGGCAGGTGGGCAGTTCCGCGACTCTCGGATCGACAACTGATTTCAAGGGCAACATCCTGGCTCTGACCTCGATCTTGGTGAACAACGGCGTAACCGTGGACGGCAGGCTGTTGGCTCGCAACGGCGCCGTGACGCTGATCAACGACAGGGTCACGCGATCACAGTGTGCTCCCGGCACGGGGCCCGGCACAGGGCCCCCTGGCAGCAACAGCGCCCTCGGGCCGGACCTCACGGGCCCAGCGGTGCGAATCGTCGGGCTCCCCGCCTCCGCCCGCGTCCGATCCGCAGGCCGGGCGCTCGCCGGCCGCGTTTTGGCAGCGTCTGCACCACACGCGACTTCACCGCGCAATTCAGGATTCGCGACCGCGCCGGGATCAAGAGGGTGAGCGTCTACCTCGACGGCAGGCTGGTGAGGCAGACCCGCCGGACTCGGTTCTCCGTTCGGATCAGGGCCCGCAGCCTACGCGCCGGTCGTCACCGGATCACGGTCATCGCGCGTGACCGCGCGGGGAACCGATCACGGACGACACGCGTGTTCGGGCGCTGTGCCCGCGCGCTGGCAGTTCCCCGCTTCACGGGCTGAGCCGAGGAGCGGGTGATGCAGCGCGGCAGGCGCGAGTCGTGGGCCGGGACACTCGCCCTGCTGGCGGCCCTTGCGCTGCCGGCGTCGGCGAGCGCCGCTTCCCAGCCGGCCGGCAGCGCGCGTCTCACGGATGGGCGCACGTGTTCGCCCATTGGGCCCACCCGGGGCAGAGGGCATTCGTCTGGGAGCGGCCGTCGCCTGCTTCGCGGAAGGTCGCTCGGCTCCATTACCTCACCGAGGACCGGTTCCCCGAGGTCTACCCGGCGCTGCGGCGCTTCACCGATCGCCTCGGGCGCACCTGGCTCCAGATCCGCATCCCGATGCGCCCGAACGGGCGTACGGGCTGGGTCCGCGAATCCACGCTGGGCCCCCTGTACCGCGTGCGGACCCGCTTCGTGGTGGATCGCCGGCGGCTGCGCGCCACGCTCTACCGCTCGGGCCGGCCGATATGGCGGTCCCCGATCGGCGTCGGAAAAGCGGGGACCCCCACCCCGCGAGGCCGGTTTTGGATCCGCGAGAAGTTCAGAACGGCCAAGCCGGGCGGGTTCTACGGGCCGCGGGCGTTCGGCACCGGCGCCTACTCGCGCCTCAGCGACTGGCCCGGGGGCGGGGTGATCGGCATACACGGCACCAACCAGCCTCAGCTGATCCCCGGTCGCCCCTCCCACGGCTGCATCCGCGTCCCCAACCGTGCGATCACGCGGCTCTACCGCCTGATGCCTATCGGCACGCCGATGCAGGTCCGGTAGGCCAGGCTCACGGTCGCGCCTACCCGGGGCCAGGGCTACTCGATCCCGTTGCGTATGAGGAAGTGCTCGACCGCGCGCGAGAGCCGCGCGCCCTGCCAGGCGATCGGCGGGTTGCCCTCGTCCTCCACCAGCAGCTCGGCATTCGGGATGCGCCGCGCGTAAGCCTCGGCCACCTCGAGCGGGTGCAGGGCGTCGTACTCGTCGCGGCTGCCCACCACCAGCGTCGGGACCTCGAGCCTCTCGATCTGTCTCATGCCGTCGAACGCCTTGGACCAGGGGACCACCCGCATGGCGTCGGCCACCGCCTCGAGGTCGCGGTGGGCCTCCATGCGCTGGATGGTCGCCTCCTTGGCCGTCTCGCGCCACTCCTCCGGCATGTCGTGAGGGAGGGCCTCCTCCGCGAAGCGCTCCGGGCCGTCGGCCAGAGCATCGGCCATCTGCGTCCAGAACAAATCCTTGTCGATGCCGTCGGTCCGCGGCGCGCCACCGTAGGCGGGGGTGATCTGCACCATCGCTTGGATGCGCTCGGGCTGAGGCAGGGCCCAGGCCATCGCGGTGGCGGCGCCCATGGAGCTGCCGGCCAGCACGAAGCGCTCAAGGCCCAGGTGATCGAGCACCGCATCGAGGTCGGTGCTGAGGTCGGAGTACTCGTATGCGTCGCGCCGCGGCGCCGGGTCGGAGATGCCGTGTCCGCGAGCGTCGTACCCGATCAGCCGGTAGCCGCTTCGCAGCAGGTGGCTCGACCCCTGCAGCACGTGGCGGCGGGTGGCCGACAGGCCGTGCAGGAGCACCACCGGCGGCCCGGCCCCGGCGTCTGCGCCCCGCAGCGTGACGCCCGAGGGCAGCTCGAGCTCGATCTCCGTCGGGGTGGGAAGGTGGGTGCCCACGGCGCCGACATCCATTCCTACTCGATGTAGCCCAACGAGCGAGCGGTGCTCGCCCGACCGGCGCTCGGGCTGCCGCTGCGCTATACGTTTGACAAGGGTTTCTCGCGTTATGGGCGAAAACCCCCTCGACATGGCGCTTCGTGACACCTGGCACCGTGCTCTTGTCTACTTCGGCTTGGCCGAGGAGGAGGAGGCCTACGCCGAGCCCGTGCGGGACCGCGACCGCGACAGGGAGCGGCCGCCGCCCCGCGAGCCCGAGGCCGACCTCGAGGACAACTACCGCGACCGCCCCAACGTGCGTCGCCTCTCCCGTCGCAGGCGGGACGACTTCGACGACATCTTCGCCGACGACTCCCCTCGGGACAGCGGGCGCGAGACCCGCGTGCTGCGTCCGGTGGAGACCAACGGTCGCTCCAACGGCGGCGACCTCCAGGTCCACCTCGTAGTGCCCAAGAGCTTCAACGACGCCCAACAGATCGCCGACCAGTTCAAGGACGCGATCCCGGTGATCCTGAACCTGCAGGGCACCGACACCGACCTCTCCAAGCGCCTGATCGACTTCTCCTCGGGCCTGACCTACGCGCTCGACGGCGGCATGCAGCGGATCGCCGACAAGGTCTTCCTGCTCACTCCGCGCAACGTGGACGTCTCGGCGGAGGAGCGCGCGAGGCTCATCGAGAAGGGCTTCTTCAACCAGAGCTAGGGGCAGCACTAAGGTCCAGCCCATGAGGCTCGGGCTGATCGGAGCGGGGAACATGGCAAGCGCGCTCGCCTTGGGCGTTGGCCGGCCCGTGCTGGTGTCCGACCCGGATCGCCACCGGGCGACGAAGCTCGCCGACCGGACCGGAGGCAAAGCCCTCGAGCACAACGCGGAGGTGGCCCGGTCGGCGGATGTCGTCCTGCTGTGCCACAAGCCGGCTCAGCTGGAAGAGGTGGCCGCCGAGGTCGCGCCGGACGCGCGGGCGGTCGCGTCGGTCCTGGCTGGCGTCAAGCTCGCCCGGCTGGAAGCGGCCTACCCGGACCGGCCCGTCTACCGCTTCATCCCCAACCTTCCGGTCGAGGTCGGGCGCGGGGTGCTCTGCTACGCCGCCGGCTCGCGTGCCGGCGAAGGGCCGGAGCGGGAGCTGCTCGAGCTGCTGGGCCTCGCAGCCACCGTCGTGAGGCTCGACGAGCCGCTCATCGAGCCCGCGATGGCGGTGATGAGCTGTGGCCCGGCCTTTCTCGCCCTCGTAGCCGACTCGCTGGCGGACGCCGCCGGGCGCCACGGGCTCGGGCGGCCCCTGGCGACTCGCCTCGTGGTCGAGACCATGGCCGGCACGGCCGCCTGGCTCGACGCTCACGACCTCGACGGAGCCGAGCTGCGCCGTCGCGTGGCCACGCCGGGGGGTCTCACCGAGCGCGGGCTCGAGACGCTCGAGAGGGAGGGCCTGCCCCGGGCTCTCACCGCGGCGGTCGACGAGGTCGTAGAGGCGGTTCGTTGACCCTGCTCGCGGTCGACAGGGGCGATGTGGCCGACTACGTCATCACGCTCACATACGTCTACGTCGCGCTGATCTTCGTGGCGGTGCTGATGAGCTTTCTGCCCCGGGTGCCCTACAACCGCTACCTGGACATGTTCCTGACCTTCGTCAAGGACGTGACCAACCCCTACCTCAACTTCTTCCGGCGCTTCCTGCCCATGGTCAAGCTCGGTCCCGGTGCGCTCGACCTGAGCCCGATGATCGGCACCTTCGTCCTCATCATCGTCGGCCCGATCATCGCCGGCCTCATTCGCGGTTCTTAGCCGTGGGCCCGCGCCTGGGCGGCTGGGCGCGGGCCGCGGCCACGGCCGGGGTGGTCGTGGCGCTCGACCAGGCGACGAAGCAGCTGGCGATCTCGTCGGTGGCCCCCGGGCAGAGCGAGAACGTCTTCTTCGGCCTCGAGCTGACCAACACGCGCAACCGCGGGGTGGCATTCGGGGCCTTCGCGGGCGGGGGTGCCCTGGTGACCGTGCTGATCGGCCTGGCGCTCTTCGGGCTGATCGGGTACTTCACGACCCACGCGCGCACGCCGTACCTTTGGCTTCCGACCGGCATGCTGCTCGGCGGGGCCCTGGGCAACCTGGCCGACCGCGCGCGCGAGGGCGCCGTGATCGACTTCCTGGACCCATCGTTTTGGCCCGCCTTCAACCTGGCCGACGCTTCGATCGTGCTCGGGGTGCTCGCCCTCTTCTACCTGGCCGAGCGAGGCCCCGGCGCCGCCGCGTGACCGAGACGAGCTTCCGCGCCGGGGAGGCCGAGGCCGGGCTGCGGCTCGATGCCGCCCTGGCCGCCCGGCCCGAGTGCCGCTCGCGCGCCGAAGCGCAGCGGCTGATCGACGGCGGACGCGTGGCGGTCGACGGCGAGCACCGAGCCAAGCGCCACGTCCTGCGCCCGGGCGAGCTCGTGACTTTCCGGCTCGACGCAGAAGCCGGGGGTCAGGGGGAGGGCGACAGCCCTCGATTCGGCGTGGCCTACGAGGACGGGCACCTGCTGGTGGTCGACAAGCCGGCGGGGTTGGTGGTACATCCCGCCGCGGGCGTCCGCGGCCCCACCCTCGCCGGGGCGCTCGCCGGCCGCGCGGCCGGTGGCGATGACCCGGCGCGAGCGGGCATCGTTCACCGCCTGGACCGCGACACCTCGGGCCTCATGGTGGTGGCGAAGTCCGAAGCGGCCTTCGCCGCACTGAGGGACATGGTCGCCGCCCGGCAGCTCGACCGCCGCTACCTGGCCCTGGTGGAGGGCCGGCCGCCATCGGCCTCGGGCACGGTCGACGCGCCGCTGGGGCGAGACCGGCGCCGACGTTCGCTGCGCTCGACCGACAGCGACCGGGCGAAGGCCGCGGTGACCCACTTCTGGGTCCTCGAGTCGCTGCCGCGGACGACCCTGCTCGGAGTGCACCTGGATACGGGCCGCACCCACCAGATCCGCGCCCACCTGTCCGAGATCGGACACCCGGTGTGCGGTGACTCGGCCTACGGCGGCGCCGCCAGCGGCTCAAGGCTTGGGTTAACGCGCCATTTCCTGCACAGTAACCGCTTGGGGTTTTGCCACCCCTTGTCGGGGGAAGATGTCGTCTGCGAGTCCAAACCACCCACCGAGCTGCGTCGCGCACTCGACGCGGCTCGGCGGGAGCCAGTCTCCGGAGGGCCAGACGGGGACTGACCTGCGAGCGGGGCGCCTTCGGGCGCCTCGTTTGCTTTCCGCGCACGTGCCCGTCGCCTGCCCTGGCCTGCGAACGCACACGGGGCGACCCGAAGGCCGTCCCGCCTGCGTCCAAGGATGGGCCGATCCCATCGGAGGTAGGGGAAGGGGCCGGCCCTCATCCTCGGAAACGAAGCGGCCCAGGGAAGCTTGCGGCCTCTATCCTGCTCAGCGCCAACAGACAAATCCTGCCGGATCACGGCGCGGGCCCTGCCCGGACCCGCCCAGCGGAGGAGGGCAGCCCGATCGTCACGGAAGGAGCGCAGCCCGATCGTCGATCGGGTGAGCACCGCACCGATCGATCTCGGGCTGCACCGCCCCGCTGCGGTCTACTCCGGGTCCCGCACACGCCCGGCGGAGAGCGGAGAAACGCCGGCCCGATCAATTGATCGGGCCGAGCACCGCTCGCTCAACTACCAAGGGAGCACAGATGGCAGAGGTAGGAGTCAGGGAGCTGCTCGAGGCCGGGGTCCACTTCGGTCATCAGACGCAGCGCTGGAACCCCAAGATGCGCCGCTACCTCTTCGGAGAGCGCGGCGGCATCCACATCATCGACCTGCAGCAGACCGAGCGGCTGCTGGCCCGCGCGCAGGAGTTCGTGGGAGAGGTGGCTGGTCGGGGCGGCACGGTCCTGTTCGTGGGAACCAAGAAGCAGGCGCGCGACACGGTGGCCGACGCCGCCCGCGGGGCGGGCATGCCCTACGTCCACCAGCGCTGGCTGGGCGGCCTGCTGACCAACTGGAACACGATCTCACAGCGCATCGAGCGTCTGCACGAGCTGCGCAGTTGGACCGAGAGCGGGACCATGGACCTGCTGCCCACCCGCGAACGGATCGGCGCATTGGCGGAGCGCGACAAGCTGGAGGTCAACCTCGGTGGGGTTGCCGACATGCAGCGCCAGCCCGACGCGATGTTCGTGGTCGACCTCAAGACCGAGGTCATCGCGGTGCGAGAGGCCCAGCGGCTGAAGGTCCCGATCATCGGTCTCGTCGACTCCAACTGCGATCCCGACCCCGTGAGCTACGTGATCCCGGGCAACGACGATGCGATCCGCTCGTGCAAGCTGATCACCGAGGCCATCGCCGGAGTGGTGGCCGAGCGCGGCAGCCGCTTTCGCTTCGAAGAGGAGGAGGCCCAGCGCGAGCGCGAGGAGGCGGCCCGCAAGGAGGCCGAGGAGCGCGCGCGTGTCGAAGGCGAGGAGCAGGCCCGCAGGGAGGCCGAGGAGCAGGCCCGGGCCGAGGCCCAGGCCGCCGAGGGCGAGCCGGGCCCCGTACAGCCTCAGGCGCCCGCTGCGCCCGATCCCGAGCCCACGGAGGCCGGCCGCGGGCGGCGCACCTTCGACCCCGACGAGGCGGGGTAGCGCCGGTGGCCGACATCGCAGCCAGGGACGTCAAGGCCCTCCGCGACCGCACGGGGGCGGGGATGATGGAGTGCAAGCAGGCGCTGCAGGAGGCCGGGGGCGACATCGACCAGGCGATCGAGGTGCTGCGCGTCAAGGGGCAGGCCAAGGCCGCCAAGCGCGGCGAGCGCGCGGTCAGCGAGGGCGTGGTAGAGAGCTACGTGCACGCCACCGGCAGGATCGGCGTGCTGGTGGAGGTCGACTGCGAAACCGACTTCGTGGCCCGCACCGACGGCTTCCGTGCCTTCGCCCGTGAGGTGGCCCTGCACGTGGCCGCAGCCGCGCCGCGCTTCGTCTCCGAGAGCGAGGTTCCCGCCGAGGAGCGGGAGGCGGAGTTTCGCGTGCTGCGCGAGCAGGCCGCCGCCGAGGGCAAGCCCGAGCAGGTCCAGGAGAAGATGGCCGAGGGCCGCCTGCGCAAGTGGCTCGAGGCGAGCGTGCTGCTCAGCCAGCGTCACGTGAACGAGGACAAGCACGGCGGCAAGACCATCGAGGACCTGCGTGCCGAGCTGGCGGCCAGCACCGGCGAGAACGTGGTCGTGCGCCGCTTCTCGCGCTTTGACGTCGGCGAGGAGTAGGCAGGTGGCTTCGGGTGGGCAGCCCAGCTTCAGCCGCGTCCTGCTGAAGCTCTCGGGAGAGGCGCTGATGGGCGGCCTCGACTACGGCGCCGATCCCCAGCGCATCGCCGCCATCGCCGGTCAGGTCAAGCACGTGGCCGACCGTGGGGTCGAGGTGGCCGTGGTGGTGGGCGGCGGCAACATCTACCGCGGGCTGGCCGGCGCGGCCGAGGGCATGGACCGGGCCACCGGCGACTACATGGGCATGCTGGCCACTGTGCTGAACGCGCTGGCCCTGCAGGATGCGCTGGAAAAGGTGGGCGCCGTGACGCGTGTGCAGTCTGCGATCACGATCTCCGAGGTCGCCGAGCCCTACATCCGCCGCCGGGCCATGCGCCACCTGGAGCACGGGCGCGTGGTCATCTTCGCCGCAGGAACCGGCAACCCGTTCTTCACCACCGACACCGCCGCCGCGCTGCGAGCGCTCGAGATGCGCGCGGAGGCCATCCTGATGGCCAAGAACGGTGTCGAGGGGGTCATGGACGCCGACCCGAAGGCGAACCCAGCGGCTCGCTTGATCACCGAGCTGAGCCACCGCGAGGCACTCGAGCGTGACCTGCGCGTGATGGATTCCACCGCCCTCTCCCTGTGCATGGACAACAAGCTGCCCATCCACGTCTTCAACACGGACGACGAGGCCAACATCGACCGGATAGTGTGCGGCGAGAGGGTGGGGACGGTGGTATCGACCCAGTGAGCGATGGCGTGCTCAGCGAGTTCATCGAAGACGCGGCCGAGCGAATGGCCAAGTCCGTCGAGGCCACGCGCGGTGAGTTCACCAGCGTGCGCACCGGGCGGGCGACGCCGCACCTGCTCGACCGCGTGAACGTCGACTACTACGGCACGTCCACGCCGCTGCGCCAGCTCGCCCAGGTCTCGGCCTCGGAGGCGCGGCTGCTCACCGTCACGCCCTTCGACCCCGGCTCGATCCGGGCCATCGAGAAGGCGATCCTCGAGTCCGACGTGGGCCTCACGCCGTCCAACGACGGCAACGTGGTGCGCCTGACCATCCCTGAGCTGACCGAGGAGCGCCGCCGCGACCTGGTGAAGGTGGCCCACAACATCGCCGAGCAGGGCCGCATCGCCGTCCGCAACATCCGCCGCGACACGATGCACGACCTGCGCGAGCTCAAGAGCGAGGGCGAGGTCGGCGCCGACGACGAGCACCGCGCCGAGGAGGAGCTGCAGAAGCTCACCGACTCCCACGTGGCGGAGATCGATCAAGCCCTCGCGGGCAAAGAGGCAGAGATCCTCGAGGTCTGATGGCCGCCGAGGCGGCGGCGCGCTACGTCGCGATCATCACCGACGGCAACGGCCGCTGGGCCAAGGACCGCGGCCTGCCGCCCGTGGCCGGGCACCAGGCCGGCGCGGACACCGTGAAGGCGCGCCTCTACGACGCCGGCGAGTTCGGCATCGACGAGCTCAGCGTCTACTCGTTTTCCACCGAGAACTGGTCGCGCCCGCGCGAGGAGGTCGACGGGCTGATGGCGATGTTCTCCGAGCGGATCGACTATGAGACGCCCGAGCTCCACGGATGGGGCGTCCGCATACGCTTCATCGGCCGCCGCGAAGGCGTATCCGAGGAGCTGCGCGGGCGCATGGACTGGGCGGAGCAGATGACCGCCGACAACGCGCGGATCACCCTGTTCGTGGCCTTCAACTACGGGGGCCGGGCGGAGATCGTGGACGCCGCGCGCAGCTTCTCCGGCGAGACCGAGCAGGAGTTCCGCCGCCACCTGTACGCGCCCGAGATGCATGACCCCGACCTGCTCATCCGCACCAGCGGGGAGCGGCGGGTGTCCAACTACCTGCTGTGGCAGGTGGCCTACTCGGAGCTCGTGTTCTCCGACGTGCTGTGGCCCGACTTCTCGCGCGAGGCCTTCGGGGCGGCGCTGGAGGAGTACGCCTCGCGCGTCCGCCGCTTCGGGGGCCGCTGACGTGGCCGCCCGCCGTGAGCCGCGCAGGCGCTCCTCGGAGACCCCCTCACGGGTGCTCTATGCCCTTCCGGCCATCGCCTTCGCGCTGTTCATCGTCATCTCGGGCGGGCTCGTCCTCGCGTTCGGGCTGATCCTGTTGGGCGTCGCGGCCCTGCACGAGCTCTACTCGATGATGCGGCGCGTCCGGCCTGTGGACGTCGTGGGGTTCCTCGCCCTCGCGGGAATGGTTCTGGCTGCGCTGTACGGAGGCGACCGTCAGGTGCTGCTGGTCTTGGTCTGCGCCTTCCCGGTGACCTTCGCCGGGGCCCTGCTGCGCCCGCGGCGCGAGAACGCCTCGTGGGCAGTAGCCGTCACGTTGTTCGGCCCGCTGTGGATCGGCCTGGCCATGGCCCATGCCGTCTTCCTGCGCGACCTGCCCGAGGGCCAAGGGCTGCTCCTCGATGTCCTGGTGGCCACGTTCATCGGCGATTCCTTCGCCTACTTCGGCGGCCGCCTGTACGGCAGGCGCCCGCTGGCACCGCGGATCTCGCCCAACAAGACGCTCGAGGGGCTGATCGCGGGCGTAATCGGCGGCACGGCCGCGTTCTGGTTCGCCGGGCTCTACCAGGACTGGCTGAGCCACGGCGACGCCCTGATCCTCGGGGTGCTGGTGGCAATCGCAGCTCCCCTCGGCGACCTCTTCCAGTCGCTGATCAAGCGGGACCTCGACGTAAACAACACCGGCGGTCTCTTCGGGCCCCACGGCGGGGTCCTCGACCGCCTCGACGGGGTCTTCTTCAGCGTCCCCATGGCCTTCTACGTCGCGTTGGCGCTCGGCCTGGGGTGAGGCCGGTGAGCGAAAAGCCTGCCCTCCTACACTGAGACCGGTGCGCAGGATCGTCATCGCCGGGTCCACGGGCTCGATCGGGACTCAGGCCGTGGAGGTCGTGCAGCGCAGCTCCGAGCTGGAGGTCGTGGGGCTTGCCGCCGGCTCGAACGCCGAGCTGCTGCTCGAGCAGACCCGCGCCCTGGGCGTGAAGCGCATCGCCCTGGTCGACGAGACCGCGGCGGCTCGGGCCTCCGAGACCTGGACCGGCGGGCAGGTGCTGGCCCAGGCCGAGGGGCTGGTCGAGCTGATCGTCGAGTCGGGGGCGGATCTCGTGCTGAACGCCCTTACGGGCTCGGCGGGCCTCGGACCCACCGTGGCCACCCTCGGGGAGGGGATCGATCTGGCGTTGGCCAACAAGGAGAGCCTGGTGGTGGGGGGCGAGCTGGTGATGGCGCTGGCCGAGGCCACGGGGGCCCAGGTCATTCCCGTCGACTCCGAGCACTCCGCTCTGCACCAGCTCGTGGCCGGCGAGGCGCCCGGGACGGTCGACCGCCTGGTGCTCACTGCGTCGGGCGGTCCCTTCCGCGGGCGCTCGGCCGAGGAGCTCGAGGATGTGACCGTCGAGCAGGCGCTGGCGCATCCCACCTGGGAGATGGGCGGGCGCATCACCGTCGACTCGGCCACGCTCTTCAACAAGGGCATCGAGGTGATCGAGGCCCATCACCTCTTCGGCACGCCCTACGAGCGGATCGACGTGGTGGTGCACCCGCAGTCGATCGTGCACGGCCTGGTGAACCTCAACGACGGTGCCTCGCTGGCCCATCTCGGCCACCCCGACATGCGCGTTCCCATCTCCTACGCCCTGCACCACCCCGAGCGCGCCGATGTGCCGGTCCCCACGCTGGACCTCGCGGAGGTCGGCTCGCTGGACTTCGAGGCACCCGACGAGGACGCTTTCCCGTGTCTGCGGCTGGCACGCCAGGCCGCCCAGGCCGCTGGCACCGCCCCGTGCGTGCTCAACGCCGCCGATGAGGTCGCCGTGCACGCCTTCCTCGACGGGGAGCTGCCCTTCACCGGCATCCCCCGGGTGATCGAGGACACGCTCCGAGCGCTGCCCGCACGTCCGCTGCGCCACTTCTCGGATCTCTACGAAGCCGACGCGGAGGCCCGCCGCCATGCCGTGGGCGCCGCCGTATGACCCTGCTCTCGATCGTCCTCGCCGCCCTGGGGTTCATGGCCCTGGTGGTCCTGCACGAGATGGGGCACTTCTTCGCCGCCAAGGCGGTGGGGATGCGCGTGGAGAAGTTCTCGCTCTTCTTCCCGCCGAGCCTCTTCAAGCACAAGCGGGGGGAGACCGAGTACGCCCTCGGCGCGATCCCCCTCGGGGGCTACGTGAAGATCACCGGCATGAACCCCAGCGAGGACCTCCCCGACGAGGTCCGCACGCGCGCGTACTACTCCCAGCCGGTCTGGAAGCGCGTCGTGGTGATCGCCGCGGGCCCGCTGGTGAACCTCGTGCTGGCCTTTGTGCTGCTCTTCGTGTTCTTCGCCGCCATCGGCGCCGAGACCGCCCCAAAGCGCGCCGAGGTGGGCGTGG
>JALZII010000096.1 GCA_030860365.1 Actinomycetota bacterium | reverse complement strand
GTTGCGATCGAGCAGCTGGTCGATCACGTAGGCCGCCGTGTCGTCGGGGCGAAGGCCGGCCAGCGAGCCCTTGAAGGCGCGGCCGATGGGGGTGCGGACCGAGTCCACGATCACTGCTTCGGGCATGGGAAGAGGCACTCCTGGGTTCGACGACGGGGCAGGGAGAGGGCAGAAGAGGCTATTCGAGGGCGCTTCTGCGACAGCCGAGGTACAGCCGAGCTCCAGTTCTCCCAAAATGCGCAGCGAGTAGACCTGATCGTCCGCCCGCTGCCTTAGATTCACGATCCATGACCGAGTCCCATCTGGCAGAGGTCGAGAGGACTCTCCTCTACGTCTCGGAGGCGCGTCAGCGCGCCGCGAAGGCGCTGACGGTGTTGGAGGCCGGCGGCGCGGACGCCAGCGTGGTGCGCGCGCTCCAGGACTGTGAGCAGAGCCTCGCGGACGAGCACCGGAGCCTGATGCAGCGCACCTTCTACGCGGTGCCGGACGATCAGGAGAAGCTCGGCGTCTAAGGGGGGCTCGTGGCGCTGACCGGCGTCGAGATACGGGCCAACCTCACGAAGTTCGCCGCCCGCTGGGACGGCTACGAGGGTTCAGAGCGCTCCGAGGCTCAGACGTTCCTCACCGAACTGTTCGCGGTCTACGGCGTCGACCGCAAGGCCGTAGGAGCCGAGCCCGAGCACTACCAGCAGGGCGGCGGGTACGTGGACCTGCTGTGGCCGGAAGTCTGCCTGTTCGAGATGAAAGCGCCCTCGGAGACCGACCGGCTCCAGGTGCATCGCCCGCAGGCCCTGAACTACTGGCACCAGGCGGCCGACTCCGCCACCGGAGTACAGGCGCCCGAGTACGTAGTGCTCTGCTCGTTTCACCGGTTCGAGATCTGGGCGCCCGGCCGCTTCCCGGGAGCGCCGCGCCTGGACATAACGCTCAAGGAGTTGACCGACCGCTACGACGCCCTCCTCTTCCTGGCCGGCGACGAGCCCGTCTTCACGACCGACCATGCGGCGGTAACCCAAGAGGCCACGTCCAAGGTGGTCGAGCTCAGCCAGAGTCTTGACGAGCGCCGTGAGGGCGGTCCCGATGAACGCCGCGACTTCATCCTGCAGAGCGTCTGGTGCATGTTTGCGGAGGACCTGGGTCAGATCCCCGCTCACCGCTTCACCACCATCGTCGACGGTCTCATTCAGAATCCGACACGCTCGAGCGCCGACGAGCTCGGCCGGCTCTTCGACCTCCTGGCCAACAGCCCAGCCGATCGTCCCCGCCCGCCGCGCGGTCTCTACGCGGAGACGCCCTACGCCAACGGGGGGTTGTTCCGGAATCCCGTTGCCCTCGACCTCACCCCTGACGAGTTACGGCTGATGCGGGAGGCAGCTTCCTTCGACTGGCACAAGATCGACCCCTCGATCATCGGCTCGCTCCTGGAGGGTGCTCTCGGCCACGAAAAGCAGTGGGAGCTCGGCGCTCACTACACCCACGAGGTGGACATCCAGCGGATAGTCGAGCCGACCATCGTACGGCCCTGGATGGAGAGGATCGGCAACCTCTCCACGCTGGCAGAGGCGCGGGCCGCTGAGCGCGACCTCCTGAACTTCGTGGTGCTCGACCCCGCCTGCGGCTCCGGGAACTTCCTCTACATCGCCTACCGCGAGTTGCGCCTGGTCGAGCGGGCTTTGGCTCAACGAGTCAGCCAACTCGCCGCGGCGGGCGGACATCCTCAGGTCCAGGGGTCGCTCGCCGCCTTCTTCCCCATCACGAACATCAGGGGCATCGAGATCGATCCGTTCGCCGTGCAGCTCGCCCGGGTCACGCTCTGGATGGGTCACAAGCAGGTGGTCGAGGAACTTGGCCTGTCTGAGCAGACGCTCCCCCTCGCCGACCTCTCCGGCGTGAGGCAGGGCGACGCACTGGCCCTGCCCTGGCCGCGAGCGAACGCGATCATCGGGAATCCTCCGTACCACGGGTCGCAGAATCTGCGCGACCTCCTCGGCGACGAGCGAGTGGAGTGGCTCAAGCGCACCTTCGACTGCGGCGTCAAGGATCTGTGCGTCTACTGGTTCCGGCGGGCGGTCGAGTCGATGCAGGCGGGTGACCGGGCGGGTTTGGTGGGCACGAACTCGGTGGCGCAGAACCGGGCGCGCGACGCGAGCCTGAACTACGTGGCCGAGCGTGGAGGCAGGATCACCGACGCGATCTCGACCCAGAAATGGCCGGGCGCGGCGGTGGTGGAGGTGAGCATCGTGAACTGGATCAAGGAGCCGGTCGAGCCACCCCATCACTTCGTCTTGGACGGGGCGGAGGTGGAGGGCATCAACACCCGCCTGCGCGAGTCGCTGCTTGTGATGGAGGAGTACGAGCGCCTGGCTGTCAACGCCGGCCGATCCTTCCAAGGGCCGATCCCCGTCGGCAACTTCTACCTCTCCGCCGAGGAGGCCGAGTCACTGCTTGCCAGGTCGGACGCGGACTACTCGAAGGTCGTCCGTCCTTACCTCGTCGGTGATGACATCACCGACGATCCTGCGCAGGCGCCGCGTCGGTGGATTATCGACTTCGGCGTTCGGCCTCTCGAGGAGGCAATGCAGTATTCGGCGGCACTCGACATTGTTCGTGAGCGGGTCAAGCCCGGGCGGGACAAGACCCGCCGCAAGGCGCGGCGCGAGCGTTGGTGGCGGTTCGGCGAGTCGGCTGTTGGGATGCGTGCTGCTTTGGCGCCGCTCAGACGCTATGTCGCGGCGAACGCCCAGGGGAAGCGTTTCTTGTTCACTTGGCAGGCGCCCGCGGTGCTCCCGAGCAATCTGACCAACGTCTTCGCATTCGAGGATGACTACTCGATGGGGGTGCTCACCTCAGCTGTCCACATGGCCTGGGCCAACGCGGAGATGTCGACGCTCGAGAACCGGCCTCGATACACGCCGACATCGTGCTTCGAGACCTTTCCCTGGCCCCAGCCCGACGCGGTGGGACGCGATGAGATCGGTCGCGTCTGTGCCTCGTTGCTGGAGCGGCGCGGCGAGATCTGCGCCCGGGAGGAGATCGGTCTGACGGAGCTGTACAACCTGGTCGACGAGGGCGCTTGGCAAGAGTTGGGCGAGCTTCATAGCCAGCTCGACCGGGCGGTCACTCGGGCCTACGGCTGGGAGGCTGCGCTGGCCGCTGAGCCTTTGGAGCTGCGGGTGAAGCTGGCCGAGCGGCACCGGGCGATCAGCGAGGGAGAGGTCGACTACAACCCGTTCGGTCATCTGGCCAAAGCGGGCGAAGGCTGAAGGGAGATGGACCCCATCATCACGCTCGTGCGCCACCTGACCGAGGAGCGCGGCGACCACAGCATCACCATCGACCCCGCGGTCGACAACGTGGCCGCGGTGCGCTGCTACGAGAGCGTGGGCTTCCAGCCGGTGGGGATCATGCGCGAGGCCTGGCGAGACGCCGAGGGAGTCTGGCGCGACTGCCTGCTCATGGAGATGATCGTCAGGCGGGCCGCGCGGCCAGGGCCAGGCTGAACAGGCCCTCGTCGTCGCAGAAGAGCCGCGTCAGCTCCAGGCCCGCCGCCCCGAGCCCGGACTCGATCCGCTCGGGCGTGAACTTCGACGAGATCTCGGTGCGGATCTCCTCGCCCTCGGCCAGGTCGATCTCCACGCCCGCGCCCGGCACGCTCACGTGCTGGTCGCACGATGAGCGCAAGCGCATCTCGATGCGCTCGGCCTCGGGGTCGAAGAAGGCCTTGTGCTCGAAGGCGTCGAGGTCGAAGTCCGCCCCCAGGCCTTCGTTGACCGCTTTCAGCACGTTGAGGTTGAAGGCGGCGGTGACGCCGGCCGCGTCGTTGTAGGCGGCCTCCAGCAGCGCATGGTCCTTGACCAGGTCCATGCCCACCAGCAGGTGGTCGGAGGGCCCCATCTGCTGGCACACCCCGGCGAGGAACTCGGCGCGCTCGTCGGGGTAGAGGTTGCCCACGGTCCCCCCGAGGAACGCGATCAGACGGTGGGCGCCCTCGGGAAGACGCTCGAGGTCGCGCCCGAAGTCGCCCACCACGCCGTGCACGCGCATGCCTGGCAGGACTTCGGTCAGCTCGGAGGCGCAGGCCTCGACCACCGAGGGGTCGATGTCGAAGGGCACGTATCGGTCCAGCGCGCCGGCCCCCGCCATCGCGTAGAGCAGCGCCCGGGTCTTCGAGGCCACGCCGGAGCCGAGCTCGACCAGCTCGCAGGCGCCCGAGAGCTCCACGATCTCCGGCGAGCAGCGGTTGAGGATCGAGCGCTCGGCCCGGGCGGGGTAGTACTCGGGCTGTGCGGTGATCTGGTCGAAGAGCTCCGAGCCGCGCGCGTCGTAGAAGAGCTTGGGGGGGAGCTCCTTCAGCGGCCGGCGGGTAAGGCCCGCACGAACCTCCTCGCCCATGTCCGCCGCCCCCCCGGCGTGGCGCTCGATCGTGATCTCCGGGGCGGCGGCGCTCACCCGGTCACGTCCGAGGCACAGCGAAAGCCGGCGAATATCTGGCGGCGATAGGGAAGGTCCCAGTTGCGGAAGGTCGTTCGCGCCACCCGCGGGCGCGTGGCCCACGAGCCGCCGCGCAGCACGCGGTGGGTGTCGCCGAAGAAGGCCTCGGAGTACTGGGGGTAGGGGAAGGCGCTGAAGCCGGGATAGCCCCCGAAGGCGCTCGCAGTCCATTCCCAGGCATCGCCCAGCATTCCCAGGGCGCCGACCTCGGAGGCTGCCCGGGCGGGTAGCGGACCGAAGGCGAGCTGGTCGAGGTTGGCCGCGTCCGCCTCGGTGCCCGAGGCCGCTCGCTCCCACTCGGCCTCTGTGGGCAGCCGTCGCCCCGCCCAGCGGGCAAAGGCGTCGGCCTCGTACCACGAGACGTGCATCACCGGCAGGTTGGGATCGAGCGGCTCGGTGCGCTCGAACCGGCGCTCCTCGCCGTGCTCGGTCCAGTAGCGGGGACGCTCGAGCCCCCGCGCCTGCGCCCAGGCCCAGCCCCGGGGGTCCCAGACCTCCCGCCAGCGGTAGCCCCCGTCCTCCACGAACTGCGCGAAGCCTGCATTGGAGACCGGGCGTGAGTCGATCTCGAAGGCGGGCAGCTCGACCCGATGACGCGGGCGCTCGTTGTCGTAGGCGAAGCCGTCGCCGGGGTCGCCCATGAGGAACTCGCCCCCGGCGATCTCCACGCGTGGCGGCGAGGTCACGGCGCCCTCCCAGTCGAGCGAGCGCGCGGGTGTGTAGGTGCCCGGCTCGGCGAGCTGGAGGGTCTGCAGCATCGTCTCGCCGTGCTGGTGCTCGTGCTGGAGCACCATCTCCATGAGGAAGGGGTCGGCGCGGTCGAGCACCCCGAGCGCGCGCTCGCGCACCCCCTCGAGGAAGTCGATCGCCTCGCTCAAACGCAGGTAGGGCATCTCACCGCGGTCGGCCCGGGGGGACTCCGCGGCGTCGTAGACCTTTGCCAGCCCGGGGTGCAGCGGCTCGAGGCCGGCCCGGCGACACAGCCAGAGCTCCTCGAAGGCGGCGATGTGCCCGAGGTCCCACACCAGCGGGCTGTTCAGCGGGTCGTGGACGCGGTTGAGGTCGTCTTCGTCGACCCCCTCGATCAGGGCCAGCGTGCGTGCCCGCGCCTCCGCGAGAAGCTCGCCGAAGTCCTCGGCCAGCACGTCGGCCCCTCCAGGGGGCAGGGTATTGCTCTTGTCAGGCGCCATGGGGGCGGTGAGACCGGGAAAAGCGTAACGCTTCCCGCCACCGCCAACACGCCTGTTACTCAGTCCGTAACCCGGTCCACCAGGAACGAGATGCGCACCAGGGCCCGCCACTCGTCGAGGTTGTCGCCGCGCAGGCCGGTCGAGACCACGTCGACGGCCTTGACGTTGCGCAGCGACTGCCTCGCCTCGTCGAGCGCGGCCTTCACGGCGGCGTCGGAGCTCTCGGGCGAGCTCCCCACCACCTCGATGATCTTGGTGACCGCCAAATCGTCCCTTTCCCGGCGTGCACGCCCGACTTTACCCCCACCTGGGGAGAGGTGTAGGTTTCGCCTCCCGTGGAGGCGAGCGTGCAGAAAGGAGGGGGCTATCTCAGCCTCTCGAGGCTCTCCGTCGCCGAGGGCGCGGGCATCGTCGCGGCGGTCGTGCTCGGTCTGTCGCTGTTCTTGCCGTGGTTCACCACGAGCAGCACGAACAAGGCGTCCAGAATCCTCGGTGCCGAATCCGACGTCACCGGCGGCGATGCGGCCACCGGCTGGGAGACCTTCTTCATCTTGAAGTTCGTCCTGCTGGCCGCCGCGATCGCTCCGTTCATCCTCGCCTGGATCGTGGCCCGGGGGCACAAGCTCACCTGGAAGCCCGGCGAGGTCACCATGATCGTGGGGATCACCGCCTTCATCCTCATCATCTGCAACGGGATCATCCTCGGCCGACCCGAGAGCCAGATCGAGATCGGGCTGGCCTACGGCTGCTTCGTAGCGATCCTGGCGTCCCTGGGGATGGCGGTCTGCGGCTTCATCCGCCAGGCCATCTACGTGGACGCGAAGAACCCACCCGGGGTAATTTGAGCGAGGCACCCCCCCGCAGAGACCGCAACCTCTCGCTCGAGCTGGTGCGGGCCACCGAGTACGCCGCGCTGGGCGCCTCGCGCTGGGTCGGCCGCGGCGAGAAGGAGGAGGCCGACGGCGCCGCCGTGGACGCCATGCGGATGAT
>JALZII010000094.1 GCA_030860365.1 Actinomycetota bacterium | reverse complement strand
TGGCGGCGCCTGGGGCCGCAGTTTCGGGTGGAACGTTTCTGGGAGGTCCGCTAGTGCCCGACGTCGACGCTCCCCAGCGCACCTCGGAGCTGCTGCGGGTGGCGACCGCCGGCTCGGTGGACGACGGCAAGTCCACGCTGATCGGCCGCCTCCTGCTCGAGACCGAGCAGATCCTCGAGGACCAGTACGAGGCCGTGGAGCGCGCGAGCCGCGAGCGGGGCGACGGCTACGTGAACCTCGCCCTGCTCACCGACGGCCTGCGGGCCGAGCGCGAGCAGGGCATCACCATCGACGTGGCCTACCGCTACTTCCAGACCGCCCAGCGCAAGTTCGTGCTGGCCGACACGCCGGGGCACGAGCAGTACACGCGCAACATGGTCACCGGCGCCTCGATGGCAGACGTCGCGCTCGTTCTGGTCGACGCCCGCAAGGGCGTGATCGAGCAGTCGCGGCGCCACGCACACATCGCCTCGCTGCTGCGCATCCCGCACGTCGTCGTCTGCGTGAACAAGATGGACCTGGTCGACTTCGACGGGGCGGTCTTCGACGCCGTCGCCGCCCAGTTCCCCGACGCCCACGCCATACCCCTCTCGGCGCTCAACGGCGACAACGTGACCGAGCGCTCGGAGAACACGCCCTATTACGCCGGTCCGCCGCTGCTCGACCTGCTCGAGGAGCTCGAGCCCGCGCCCGACCGCGCCGGGGGGCCTCTGCGCTTCCCGGTCCAGTGGGTCGTGCGGCCCATGTCCGACGAGCACCACGACTACCGCGGCTACGCGGGGCAGGTGGCCGGCGGCACCGTGCGGCCCGGTGACGACGTGGTGGTCCTACCCGGCGGCGCGCGCACCCGCGTGGAGGCGATCGACACCCTCGACGGCCAGCTCGACGAAGCCTCCTACCCGCTCTCGGTCACGCTGCGCCTCGAGGGCGAGCACGACGTCCCGCGCGGCGCGCTGATCGCCGCGGCGGAGTCCGCGCCCGAGCCGGTGCGCGAGCTCGACGCCACAGTGTGCTGGATGGCCGAGTCGCCGCTGAGGCCCGGCGCCCGTCTGCGGATCAAGCACGCGACCAGCACCGTGGCGACGAAGGTCGACGCCATAGGCGGCCGCCTGGACGTAAACAGCGGCGAGCAGGAGGACGCCGTCGAGTTGGCGCTCAACGACATCGGCCGCGTACGCCTGCGCCTCGGAGCGCCGCTCGCGGCCGACCCCTATTCGGTGAACCGCACGACCGGCAGCTTCATCCTCATCGACGACTCGACCAACGACACGGTCGGCGCCGGGATGGTCGCCTGAGCATGGATCCCGCTCTCGTCGCCTTCGGTCTGGGGGTGGGCATCCTCGTGGGCATGACGGGCATCGGTGGGGGCTCGCTGATGACCCCGCTGCTGATCCTGGTCTTCGGCGTCCAGCCCGTCACCGCGATCGGCACGGACCTCGCCTACGGGGCGGTCACCAAGACCGTCGGCGGGGTCAAGCACTGGCGGCAGAAGACCGTCGACCTCAAGCTCTCCACCTGGATGGCCCTGGGCTCGGTGCCGGCTGCAATCGGAGGGGTCTACGTGCTGGAGGCGATCCAGCGCTCCGCAGGCAAGGACTTCGACGATCTGCTGCTGACCGTGCTGGCGGGCGCCCTCCTGCTGTGCGGCGTCGCCACGCTGGGCCGGGCCGTCTTCCTCAAGCGCCTCGACGAGGAGGAGCGCCAGAGCGGCTCTTCGACCCGGCGAGCCCGGATCGCGGCCGTGGTGATGGGGGTCTTCGTGGGCTTCGTGCTCGGCGTCACCTCGGCCGGAAGCGGCGCCCTGATCGCGGTGGGGCTGATCCTGCTCTTCCGCCTGGTGCCGCAGCGGGTCGTCGGCACCGACGTGTTCCACGCCGCGATCCTCCTGTGGGCCGCCGCAGCGGCGCACATCGTGGCCGGCAACGTGGACTTCGCGCTGGCGGGCACGATCCTCCTCGGCTCGGTGCCGGGGGTGTGGCTGGGCAGCCACTGGTCGGTGCGTGTGCCTGTCGCGGCGCTGCGCACGACCCTGGCCATTCTGCTCATCGGAGCCGGCCTCGGACTCCTCGCCAAGGCGGGGCTGGGCATCCCCCCCGCCGCCCTCGCCGCCTTCCCGGTGGCGGTCGCCGCGCTCGTGGCGGGCTCGGTCCTCCGCGAGCGCCGGCTCAGGGACCCGCTGCCCTCTCCCGGCCGCTGACCCGGCGGGCTGCTAGACGAAGAGCTGCTCGACGAAGAAGCGCGCGGCCGGCTCGAGTCGATCTCCGAACGTCTCCTCGGCGAGGTCGAGCACCTCGTCGGCGCCGGTCAGACCAAGCTCGCCGGCGAGCAGCCTGACGTCGTCCTCGTCCTCCCCCGTTCGGTGAGCCAGGACCTTGAGGGCGAGCAGCATCCTCGGCGAAGCGGCGAGGCAGCGCAAACCCGGCCGCTCGAGCACCGGCTGCGCGCCCGGGTCGGGGCCGGCGAGAAAGCCCTTCACGGCGTCGTTCAGCCAGCCGGGCGCCAGGCCGCGTCGCTCGGCGACTGCCGCGGCCGCCTCGTACACCACGAGCTTGGGCTCGAACACGGCATCGACGTCCTTGGTCGCGCGCCGCGCATCGTAGGCGAGCGCGATGGCCGCCCCGCCGACGAGGTACATCTCACCCTGCACGCCGCGGCTCTCGAGCTCGCCGCCCAGCTCCTCCAGGGCCCCCAGGATCTCTTCCCGCTCCATCTCAGCAGCGGTCGAGGGCGCCCGCGGCGATGAAGATCCCTCGTCGGCGAAAGGCCGCCGGGGACTGCACGATCGCCTGCGGTCGAAACGCGGGCAGGAGATGGGGAAACCAGAAGCGCTCCAGGAAGCGCTCGGGCTCGACCGACCACCCCGGCCGCTCGAGGCCGTTGACGGCCGCCAGGTGCTCGGCGAGCGCCCCGAGGTAGGCGTCGGCCCGGGCGTCGCCGGTAGACGGCGGGCGGGTGGCGATCGCCCGTCCTCGCAGATCGACCCTGGGCAGGAGCTTGAACTCGTCCAAGAGCTCGCGCACCGCGAAGCGAAGCTCCTCGCCCGCCCGCACTCGGTCGGCCACCAGCGCGAGCGACTGCGTGAAGGCGGCGTCCGGTGGCGGATTTTCCGCAATCCAGTCCTTGAGCGTTTCGGGACCCACCCACGAAAGGGTAGGTCGGACGACGGATAAGCTCTCGCGGCTCATGTTCGACAAGGTCCTCGTCGCCAACCGGGGCGAGATCGCCATCCGCGTCATGCGCACCCTCGAGGAGCTTGGGGTCGGCTCGGTGGGGGTCTACTCCGAGCCTGATCGCGACGCCCCCCACGCCCGGCGCGCCGAAGAGTCCTACCTGCTCGGCGGCGGCGCAGCCGCCGAGAGCTACCTCAACGTCGAGAAGCTGCTCGAGGTCGCCCGGCGGTCCGGCGCCCAGGCCGTCCACCCTGGCTACGGGTTCCTGGCCGAGAACGCCGACTTCGCGCGCGCGTGCGAAGACGCCGGCTTCACCTGGATCGGTCCGCCCGCCGACGCCATCGACGCCATGGGCACGAAGACGCGTGCGCGCGAGCTGATGAAGGAAGCCGGCGTGCCGATCGTGCCCGGCACCACCGACCCCGTCGAAGACGTCGACGCCGCCCGCAAGATCATCGACGGGTCGATCGGCTACCCGGTGGCCATCAAGGCGGCGGGCGGCGGGGGCGGCAAGGGCTTTCGTGTGGCCGAGACCGAGGATGACCTCGAGAAGGCCTTCGAGGGCGCCGCCCGCGAAGGCGACAGGTTCTTCTCCGACGCCACGGTCTACCTGGAGCGCTACCTGCCCGACCCGCGCCACGTCGAGGTGCAGGTGCTCGCCGACTCGCACGGCAACGTCATCCATCTCTTCGAGCGCGACTGCTCGGTGCAGCGCCGCCACCAGAAGGTGGTCGAGGAGTCACCCGCCCCGGCGGTCGGCCCCGGGCTGCGTGAGCGGATCGGCAAGATCGGTGTCGATGCCGCCCGGGCGGTGAACTACCGCTCGGCCGGCACGATGGAGGGCCTGCTCCAGGACGGCGAGTACTTCTTCCTCGAGATGAACACCCGGGTGCAGGTCGAGCACTGCGTGACCGAGATGGTCACCGGCATCGACATCGTCCGCGAGCAGATCAAGGTCGCCGCCGGTGAGGAGCTGTCCTTTGGCCAAGACGACGTGGTGATGCGCGGGCACGCGATCGAGTGCCGCATCAACGCCGAGGACGCCTCCAAGAACTTCGCCCCCGCGCCCGGACGGATCGGCACCTACCGCGAGCCCGGCGGGCCCTTCGTGCGCGTGGACTCCGGAGCCGAGGCCGGCTACGAGGTCCTGCCCCTCTACGACCCCATGATCGCCAAGCTGATCGTCTGGGACACCGACCGCGAGGCCTCGACCAGGCGCATGCTGCGGGCCTTGGACGAGTACGAGATCGACGGCGTAAAGACGCTCATCGGATTCCACGAGGCGCTGCTGGCCACCCGGCAGTGGCGAGCGGGTGAGACCTGCCGCGACCTGATGGAGGACAGGGAATGGCTAGAGCAGCTGGCGCCTTCCGGGGCCGGGGGCGAGCCGGCCGCCTCCGAGGCCGATGAGGCGCCAAAGGTCGAGCGCGACTACGCCGTGGAGGTCTCCGGGCGCAAGTTCGAGGTCAAGGTGATCGGTGCCACCGCCGCCAACGGGGCCGGACGCGCGGAGCCGGCCAAGAAGCCGCCCAGGCGGGGAAAGCGCGACAAGGACGGCGGCGGTGGGCCAAACGAGGTCACCGCCCCGCTGCAGGGCAACATGTGGAAGGTCCACGTCAAGGAGGGCGACACGGTCGAGGTGGGCCAGCTCCTCTGCGTGATCGAAGCGATGAAGATGGAGAACGAGATCACAGCGCACAAGGCGGGCACCGTCGCGGAGCTGCCCATCGAGGAGGGCAAGCCGATCTCGTCCGGCGATCCGATCGCCGTCATCGAGTGAGCCCTCGGGGGAACGACCCCGAGGCCTTTGGCCAGGAACGCTCGATCCCGGGTACCACCCGAGCATGAACGCGAGGCTCGACGCGGCGGTGAACCGCCCCTGACTGGCCTCCAGCGCCGACGGTATGACCTCGTGGTGCTCGGCGGAGGCGCCGCGGGCCTCGTCGCCTCGGTGTCCGCCGCGGCGGTGGGAGCGCGCGTGGCCTTGGTGGAGGAGAGCGAGCAGCCCGGCGGCGACTGCCTGTTCACCGGCTGCGTGCCCTCCAAGAGCATGATCGCCAGCGCCAAGCTGGCCCACGGCATGCGCACCGCCGGCGAGCTCGGCCTTGAGCCCCACGAGCCGGAGATCGACTTCGCGCGCGTGATGGAGCGCGTGCAGCGGGTGATCGGCGAGGCGGCGCGGCGGGACACTCCCGAGAGCCTGCGCGAGAAGGGAGTCGAGGTGGTGCGCGCCCGCGGGCGCTTCGCCGGCCCGGGCCTCGTGCGGGCCGGCGAGCGCGAGCTGGCCTACCGGACGGCGATCGTGGCCACCGGCTCGGTCCCCGCGCTGCCGCCGATCCCGGGGCTCGAACGCTCCGGCGCGCTGACGAGCGAGACCGTCTGGGATCTCCGCGAGCGTCCGCACCGCCTGGCCGTGCTCGGCGGCGGCCCGGTCGGGGTGGAGTTGGCGCAGGCCTTCGCCCGGCTCGGCAGCCGCGTGGAGATCGTTGAGTCCTCGGACCGGCTGCTGCCGGTGGAGGAGCCGGAGGCGGGGCGCTTGGTGGAAGAGGTGCTCAGCTCAGAGGGCGTGGCCGTGCACACCGGTGCTCGGGTCGAGAGCGTCGAGCCCTCGCCAGTGGGGGCGGGCCGGCTGGTGGCCGGAGAGCTTTCGGTGGACTACGACCGTCTGCTCGTGGCCGTGGGCCGAAGCCACCGCACGGAGGATCTCGGGCTGGAGACCGTCGGAGTGCAGGTCGGCGGCGACGGAGCCCTGAAGGTCGATGACCGCCTGCGGACCACGGGCGATCGCATCTGGGCGGCGGGCGATGTGGTCGGTCGGCTCTACTTCACCCACGTGGCGGGGATGCACGGGCTCATCGCCATGGCCAACGCCCTCTTTCGCGTCCGGCGTGGTATCGAGGGGGAGACCGTGCCCTGGGTGACCTTCACCGACCCCGAGGTGGCCCGCGTGGGGCTGTGCGAGAAGCAGGCCCGCCAGCGGCTGGGTTACGAGCCGACGGTCCTGCACCACGACCTCGCCGAGTCCGACCGCGCGCTGACCGCCGGCGAGACGAACGGCTTCGCCAAGCTCGTCTCCGACAGGCGCGGACGGCTGCTCGGTGCCACGGTCGTTGCCCCCGCCGCCGGCGAGAGCATCGCCGAGCTCACCCGCGCGGTGAACACCCAGGGCAAGGTGAGCTCGATCTCGCAGACCGTCCACGCCTACCCCACCTTCAGCGAGGCTCCTGCGCGTGCCGCCGACGGCTGGTGGCACCGACGCTACCTCAACCCCCGCGGCCGGCGCCTGCTGCGCCCGCTGCTGGCGGTGCTGCGAGTGGTCGACCACCCGCGCTGAACGCTCAGGGCCGGCGCGCCACCACGATGCCGTAGCCCAGCCGCCCATCAGCCACCGCCTCCTTGGCTGCGCGCGCCAGCTCCACCGCGGCCGCGATGTCGCCCCGGAAGGACTCCAGCGCCGGCACGGCCAACATGCGCGCCACCCGCAGCCGGGCCTCCACGCGGTCGATCATCGCCGCCAGCTCGGCATCGTGGCGCTCGCGGACAATCAGCTCGAGGCCGCCGTGCTCGAGCAGCTCCACCAGCGCGGGCTCGGAAAGGGCGTCGGCCACGCAGGCCACACGCGCCGCGGGGCTGCGCAGCGAAGGCGGTAGGGCCTGGACGTCGGCCACCACGTCCGAGATGGCCAGCACCCCTCCCGGGCGCACCACGCGGGCCATCTCGGCCACTGCGGTCGCCTTGGAGGGAAACACGCAGAGCGAGCACTCGCACAGCGCGGCGTCCACGCTGGCGTCGGGCAGTGGCAGCGCCTCCGCGTCACCCTCCCGGAACGAGACCCGTTCGCCGAGGCCCGCCTGGTGGGCCGCGGCTCGGGCTCGCTGCACCGCCGCAGCGCCCAGCTCCACACCCACCACTTCGGCGCCCAGCTCGCCTGCGAGCAGCTGTGCGCTCGCCCCGGCGCCGCTGGCCACGTCGACCACCCGAGCCCCGCCCAGGTCGGCCAGCTCCGCAGTACGCCGGGTCAGGCGCTCACCTCCGGGATGCAGCTCGCCGCCGAGCAGCCAACGTACGGGTTCGGCCTCGTACAGCGAGGCACAGCAGCCCTTGGCGTCCTGGCCTTCGAGGAGCGCCTGGAAGGGAACGGCGCTCACCGGCCGGCGTTGCCGTTGGCCGACATGGCGGCGCGCACCTGCTCGCGGTAGCCGATCGAGTTATAGGCACAGAAGGGAATGAGCCGCCCGTCGGGCGCGATCTCCGAGACGCAGCACTTCATCAGCTTGCGCACATCGAGCGTGTAGGGGTCCTGGAAGTCCTGCACCACGACCATGAATCCCTTGGCCGCAACCTCCTGCAGCTCCGCCGGCAGCCCCACGCCGCAGGCCACGCACTCCAAGCGCTCGGCGGTGCGCTCGGTGCCACCCGCCGCCGAGGCCGAGAACAGCCCCTCCAGTGCCGCGCCCACCTCGAAGTCGGGCACTGCCCGGTTGGTCACGTAGTCGAGGTAGTCGTCCACGTTCACCAGCCGCGGCAGCGGCACCAGGTCCTCGCCGTCGTAGAGGGCGTAGGTGGCCGAGCGGCAGGTGGGCGAGCAGCACGGCACCGGAACGAAGTCGTCCTCGCGAAACCACTCGGGCAGCTGCTCGGCCACGCCGCGGATCACGTCGGGGTTGGTGAGCCGCTCCAGCGGGTCGAAGTCCGTGAAGCGTCCCGAGTGGGTCACCGGCTGGAAGAACACGCCGTTGACCGCGGCGTGCTCGACACCGAAGCGCACGATCGCCCCGAGCTCGTGGTCGTTCACCCCGCGCTCGACCGTCGCGGCCAGCGAGACGCCCACCCCCGCCTCGGCGCAGCGGTCGAGCGCCCGCAGCTTCTCATCCTGGAGGCGCCTTCCGCGGATGGCCAGGTGGGTGGAGTCGTCGAAGCCGTCGAACTGCAGGTAGACGTGCACGCCGATCTCCGCCAGCGCCGGGGCAAAGCGCGGATCGCGGGCCAGGCGGATGCCGTTGGTGTTGAGCATCACCAGCTTGATCCCGCGTGCCTTGGCAGCAGTCAGCATGTCGAGGATCTGCGGGTGGATCGAGGGCTCCCCACCGGAGAGCTGGACGGCCTCGGGCTCACCCTCGGCGGCCACGAAGGCGTCGAGCATCGACTCCACCTGCTCGAAGGTCAGGCTGTAGCCGTGCTCCTGCGGTCCGGTCCCCGACTCGGCGAAGCAGATAGGACAGTCGAGGTTGCAGGCGGTGTTGACCTCGACGATCCCCAGGCACGAGTGCTGCTTGTGCTCGGGACAGATGCCGCAGTCGCGGGGGCAGCCCTCGACTGTCTCCGTCTGAAGCGCCAGCGGACGGTCGCCGGGCTTGTTGAAGCGCTGGATCTCTACGTAACGATCTGCGTCGCCGTAGACCAGCGCCTCGAACTCGCCGTGCTCGGGGCAGCGCTTTCGCAGGTAGACGCGCTCGTCGCGGGCGTTCAGCTCGGCGTCGACAGTCCGCCGGCACTCCGGACAGATCGAGCGCGTGAGCTCGAGGAAGACCTCGTCGCGGACCTCCCTGCGGGCGACGGAGGACACGCAGTCGGACCCTACTGGGGCGGACCGCCACGCTCGACGGCAGCGCGCGTCTTGGCGCGCCGCCGGTATTGCAGCCGAGGGGAGCTAGAGCGCGCGGGCGAGCGCCCGCGCCTGGCCACCAACTGCTCTTCTCAGCTCAGGCGAAACGCCCCCGTGCACCCGTACGTGCGCGGGCTCAGGACACGTGCTTTGCCACGTTTTCGGCGTGGATCTCGCGCTGGCGCGAGGTGTCACGGCCGGGCGGCAGCTCGTCGCGGCCTGCCTCCAGCGTATCCAGGTAGGCCACGTCTGCCTCGAGCAGGGCCAGCGCGCCGGCACGCGGCTGCGGGGAGCCGTGGCCGGGCACCACCACCTCGGCCCGCTCGACCAGCGGGGCCAGCCGCTCCAATGTGCTCCGGTAGCCCGCCGGCGAGCCGGCCGCGGCGACGAGCGGGATCTCCACGTCGGAGAGGTAGTCGCCGCACAGCAGCACCTCCGCGAAGGGCGCCATCACCGCCGTCCCGTCGGCGGCGTGGCCCTCGGCGGGGTGCAGCTCGAGCTCCTCTCCGGTCGTGCCCAGCTCGAGCTTGCCGGGGACCGGTAGAGCGCGCACGCCACCCAGGCCCAGCGGCCGCTCGCGTTCCACGTAGTGGGAGGCGTCGTAGAAGCGCAGGTCGCGCTGGGCCTCCCCGGGCTTGGCCCGGATGCGCTCCATCGTCGCCTCGCCGACGCCGAGCGGAAGGTCGGGAAAGGGCAGGCGCGCCAGCAGGTGGTCGAAGTCGGCGTGCGTGGCGAGAAGGGCGTCGGGCCGAAAGCCCGCCTGCCCGAGGACGCCGGGGAGCATCTCCAGCTCGTCGGGGAAGTAGGGCGCATCGACGAGCATGCACTCGCCGCCGGCGCGCAGCGCCGTGGCGTTGGTCTGCCACAGCCGCGACGTGAGCACGAGGACGTCGCTGTGGACGGCTACCGCGCGCAGTGCTCAAGCGGCGTCGAGCAGCTTGGCCGCGTCCCGAAAGCTCTTGACCTCCTCGGTGGCCTTCTTCTGGCCGGACTCGAGCTCCTCGCCGCTGCGGTTGACCCAGATCACCGGGACCTTCTGCTTGAGGCAGGGCTCGACGTCGGTGGGATAGCCGCTCGCGATGTGCACCCAGCGCTTCTTCTTGCCCTCCATGCGCCGCGCGCACTCCCTGAAGTGCGCGGGATCGGGCTTGTAGGAGCGGACCTGCTGGGCGGTCACCACCAAGTCGAAGTCAGCGCGGAAGTGGCGCCGCGTGGCCCCGAGCAGCTTGTCATCGATGTTCGAGAGGATCCCGATCTCGTACTTCTTGGCGAAGCGCTCGAGCTGGGCGTTGGTCTCTCGGAAGGGCATCCAGCGGGGCACCGAGTCGGGCAGGAAGTTCGACCGCGAGGGCTCGAGCTCCCAGCCCAGCTCCCCCGCCACGCGCACGGCAGCCCGGCGCAGGACCTCGGCGTAGAGCTCGTAGGAGCCGCGTTGGATGTCGCGCTGGATCTCGATGAAGCGCGGGATCAGCTGGTCGCGGTCGATCGTGAAGCCGTCGCGATCGGCCTCCTTCTGGAAGGCCTGGTAGACGCCCGTCTCCCAGTCGATCAGCGTCCCATAGCAGTCGAAGGTCACGAACTCGACTTTCTTGGGCAGCGCCATGAAGACCGCGCAGTTTACGAGCTCTCAGGACTGCGACGGGAGTCACTGCTCGGGGAGGCACCGTGAGCCTGCTCGGTGGCGCCGACAGTAGACTCGCCCCCTTCGGTGGACCTCCTCGAGTACCAGGGCAAGCAGCTCTTCGCGCGGCACGGCGTGCCGATTCCCGAGGGCCGGCCCGCCACCACGGTCGAGGAGGCCGTCATGGCGGCCGACGAGGTCGGCTACCCCGTGGTCATAAAGGCCCAGGTGCTGATCGGCGGGCGCGGCAAGGCGGGGGGAATCAAGCTCGCCAACGACCGCGAGGAGGCGCGGCGCCACGCCGCGGCCATCATCGGCATGGACATCCGCGGCCTCCTCGTGCACCAGCTGTACGTGGAGAAGGCCTCCGACATCGCCGAGGAGTACTACGCCGCGGTTGTCTTCGACCGCGGGGCCAAGCAGCCGATGGTGATGCTCTCGCGCATGGGCGGCATGGAGGTCGAGGAGATCGCCGAGAAGGACCCGACGGCCATCGCTCGGCTGCACGTGGACCCGCTCGTGGGCTTCCAGCCCTTCCACGGCCGGCGGCTGGCCTTCGAGGCCGGCATCGCCGAGGACGTGGTGCGTCCCGTGGGCACGATGCTCGAGCGCCTCTACGAGGCCTTCGTCGCCGAGGACGCAATGCTGGTCGAGGTCAACCCGCTGCTGGTGACCGGCGACCGCGAGGTCGTGGCGCTGGACGCCAAGGTGACCCTGGACGGAAACGCCCTCTACCGCCACCCCGAGACCGCGGAGCTGCGGAACACCGGAGCCGAGGATCCCCAGGAGCGCATGGCCCGCGAGCGCGGCCTCACATACGTGAAGCTCGACGGCAACGTCGGAATCCTGGGCAACGGGGCGGGGCTCGTGATGTCCACGCTGGACGTGGTCGCCCAGGCCGGCGGGCGGCCCGCCAACTTCCTCGACGCCGGCGGCGGCTCGAAGGCCGAGGAGATCTCCAACGCCGTGGAGGTGATCCTCTCCGACCCCAAGGTCAGCGCCGTCCTGTTCAACATCTTCGGGGGGATCACCCGCTGCGATGAGGTGGCCAACGGCCTCATCAGCGCGTTCGGCTCGCTCGACATCTCCGTGCCCTTTGTGGTCCGTCTGGACGGCACCAACGACGAGGAGGGCCGCCGTCTGCTGGGTGACGCGGACCTGCCCAACGTGCACGTGGAGAGGACGATGCTCGACGCCGCGGCGCGCGCGGTGGAGCTGGCCGGCGAGGCGCCGCCCGAAGGAGCCGACCAGCCAGGCCCGGCCGCCGGCGCCGCCGCGAACGCCGACCCCGAGGCGGCGCCCGGCTGATGGCCATCCTCGTCGACACCGAGACGAAGCTGGCGGTGACCGGCCTGACCGGCCGCGAGGGCTCGTTCCACGGCCTCAACAACCGCCGCTACGGCACCGACGTGGTGGCGGGCGTGACCCCCGGGAAGGGCGGTCACGACGAGGAGGGCGTGCCGGTCTTCGACACCCTCCACGCCGCGGTGGACGAGACGGGCGCCAACACGGCGATGGTGTTCGTTCCTCCGCGCTTCGCCGCCGACTCGATCCTCGAGGCCGCCGACGCCGGGATCGAGTTGGTGATCTGCATCACCGAGGGCATCCCCGCCCACGACATGCTGCGCGTGTACACCCACCTTCGGCGCGATGGGAGCACGCGACTGGTGGGGCCCAACTGTCCCGGCATCCTCTCCCCCGGCAAGGCCAACGTGGGCATCATCCCGGCGCACTTCTTCTCGGAGGGAGGCGTCGGCCTGGTGTCGCGCAGCGGCACGCTGACCTACCAGATCGGCAACGAGCTCGCCCAGCGCGGCTTTGGCAACTCGACCATCGTCGGCATCGGCGGCGACCCCGTGGTGGGCTCGTCGTTCATCGACGTCATCGCCGAGTTCGAGTCCGACCCCGAGACCGAGCTGATCGTCATGTGCGGCGAGATCGGCGGCGACGAGGAGGAGCGCACGGCCGACTACATCGCCGAGAGCGTCTCCAAGCCGGTGGTGGCCTACATCGCGGGCTTCACCGCTCCCCCGGGCAAGACGATGGGCCACGCGGGCGCGATCGTGAGCGGCTCGAAGGGCACCGCGGCGGCGAAGGCGGAGGCGCTCGAGGCAAAGGGCGTGCGCGTGGGGCGCAACCCAACCGAGGTCGCCGACGTGGCCTCCGAGGCGCTGGGCGCCGCGGGGCCCTAGCTTTCGCCGTCCGAGCCCTCGAGGGCGTCGAGCTCGCCGAGGTCGATCCGATCCTTCGGCCTGGCCGCCCGTTCCTTCATGCGTCGCACGTCGGCGAGCGAGGCTACGGGCACGATGATGGCGCCCAAGCGAAGCTCGACGGGCGGCTCGAAGTCGCGGAAGTCCGGCAGCCCGGGAACCTCGTGCAGGATGTGGACCTGCCCGTGACGAGTCGAGAACCGGCGGTCGGCGCGCCTGACCAGGACCTCCTGGGTCAACGGCGTGCGTTGACCCGTCGCGTCGGCGGCGTCCAACTCGATCAACGCCGCGGCCAGTCGCTCGGCGTTCTGCCAGCTTCGTTCCACGGCCAGATCGAGATCCTGGGTGGCGCGGATGACCCCATGAGCGGCCAGGCGAACCCGCCGATCACCAGGTACGCGACGTCTTTCGCGTTGAGGACCCGAAGGATCTCCTCTGGCTCGAACCCTCCCTCAGCCGGCATCGACGCGCTCGGCGTCCCTGAAGCGCAGCGCTGCGCGCGAGAGGTCCGCCGCCGCCCGGAAGCGATCCTCCGGCGTCATGTCCCTGTGGCGCTCGATCGCATCCGGCGAGTTCCACGTCCCTCGATCGTCGTCGGCCCTCGGATTGTTCCGCCGGCGAGCGCACTCGTGGCGGTGGTCATCAACCTCTCTTTTCGTCCGCTTGCCTATGGCCATACCCTCCGGTAAGCCTAGTCTCGCCGAAGGCTCACAGCATCCGTTGTCAGCGGGACACCGACGCGTACACGAACGGCAGCTCGCTCTCGATCTCGCTCAGACGCTGCGCCGTTCGGTCGCGCTCGGAGACCAGCAGCTCGATGTCGTCGGGCCACTCGATTCCCACCTCGGGATCGTCGTAGGCGATCCCCCGCTCGATCTCGGGCTCGTAGTAGCTCGAGCACTTGTAGGTCACGTCGGCCACCTCGCTGGTCACGCAGAAGCCGTGCGCGAA